>CAZRMB010000409.1:0-2348 GCA_964600925.1 uncultured Syntrophomonas sp. | reverse complement strand
CAGGATGATTTCTATTATTAATTTTAGCAGCAATGCTGCGAAGTAACAAAGAACTGAAACATTTTATCATGATCTGGTAGCGAAAACGCTTTTTTATTTTACTGATCGGACAAGGGGCCGGTCCCAGAATCATGATACTGTCTTCTTTGGCATCAATCATTTCTTCGATAAACCTGGCCAATTCGCCGGAATACTCCTGACAGGCAGGCTCTGCTTCACCACTTATAACAATTCTAAGGATATCAGTAATAGGTGGATACTCCAATAGTCTGCGAATTTTTATTTCATCATCATAGAAGCTTTGGTAATCATGACTAACAACTTTTTGGAATAAAGGTTCCTGAGGATTATAAGTCTGGATAACAACTTCTCCGGGAATATCTGCCCTTCCGGCTCTTCCTGCCACTTGAACCAGCAATTGAAAGCAGCGTTCCCGGGCCCTGTAATCCGGTAAATTCAGTAAACTGTCTGCATCTATGACTCCGACCAGTGAAACCATCGGAAAATCCAAACCTTTGGCCACCATCTGGGTACCGATCAAAATATCGATACTACCCTCTTTCATGGCTTGCAAAATTGCTTTCTGCGCGCCTTTGGGTCGGCTGCTGTCCAAATCAAGTCTGTCTATACGTGCTTCTGGAAAAAGCCGACGGATCTCTTCTTCAACCTTCTGCGTTCCAACTCCGGCCAATTGCAGATGTCGGCTGCCACATACCTGACAGACAGTCAACTGGGGACTGTGACGATTGCAGTAATGACAAACGTTTTGTTCAAGATCACGATGGAAAGTCATACCCACTGAACAATTAGGACATGAGGCAATATTACCACATTCTTTACAGATAGTCATGGGTGAATGTCCGCGCCGGTTTATGAACAATATACTCTGCTGGCCCATTATCAATGCGTGTCCAATTCGATTACGCAGATAATCGGAAACTAACCCACGGTTGCCGCTTTTGAATGAATTACGCATATCCTCGATAACGACTTCCGGCATAACTGCGCCTGCAGTTCTCTGCGACAGCCGCAATAATTCTGTTTTTTTGGTTTCGGTCCGATAATAACTCTCCAGCGCGGGCGTGGCGCTTCCCATCAGGAAAACGGCAGCTGATAATCGGGCACGCTGCCGGGCTATATCCCTAACATGATAGCGGGGCGTTTCTTCCTGTTTATAGCTGTTTTCCTGCTCCTCATCCATGATGATCAAACCTAAATCGGGTGTCGGTGCAAAGATAGCTGAGCGCGGGCCCAGCACCAATTTTGCATCACCACGCTTGATGCGCTTCCATTCCTCGTAGCGTTCACCCGCCGACATGGCACTGTGCATCACAGCTATATCCGGTATGCGACGGGAAAATATATCAACCAATTGTCGGGTCAAAGCTATTTCAGGTACCAGTACGATCACTGAGCGGCCTTGATCAATTGCGGCCTGAGCAGCCTGGATGTAAACTTCAGTTTTACCGCTGCCGGTTATTCCAAATAAAAGATATTCCGAATATTGATGGCCATCCAACCCCTTTATGATCCTGCTTATGGCATCATTCTGTTCATTGTTGAGTTCAAATTCGGGTACAGTGATTTTCGGTTTGATTTTTTCTATGCTTACGAATCCTTTTTTAATCAAGGCAGAAGTTATGGTACGAGGAACGATCTTATCAAATTCATTACAATTTATTCCCGGATGGGCAGCCAAACGTTCAAGTGCTTCAGCCTGACGCGGTGCTTTCCTTCTTATTAACGATATTTCCTCTTGAAATTTTACTTGGTTGAGGATGTAAATACTGTCATTCCTTAAAACTCGTGAGGTTTTGTAAATTCCGGTCATACCGACCAGTCCCCGGTTCATTAAATCATCCAGTTGAATTTTATTTAAATATCTACTGGTTTCAGCCAGGTCTACTTCTTTTTTAGCCCATAGGTTTTCGAGAAAATCTTTTACCGGGATTTCAATATCACAGTTTGTTTTAAAAAATTCTTCCCTGCTCACATTGGCGATCAAGCGCATGGATGTTTTATGATGGAGCAGGCGGGGAATTATCATCGATAAAACCATGGACAGCGAAACCGAATAATAATCTGCCATCCATTGCGCCAATTCAAGCAGTTCGTGATTAAATACTTCTTCCTGATCCAGCACTTTTAAGACCGGCTTTAACTCCGGATCTGTCTCAATTTCCAGCAGACCGACAACAAATGCTTCAATTTTTTTACCGCGAAAATCTACCAGCACTCTTTTACCAAAGCCAATCTCAGTGGTCATATCTTCGGGTACCAGATAAGTAAAACTGTTATTCAATTGATTGGTACTTAAATTAATGATCACATTGACCGCTTGCATAATT
>CAZRMB010000408.1:0-2351 GCA_964600925.1 uncultured Syntrophomonas sp. | reverse complement strand
CCCTTTGGTGCGGTCCCTGTAAAATGCAATCGCCTATATTAAAAGATGTTGCAGATGAATTGGGAGAAGAGATAAAGGTTATAAAGATCGATGTTGATCAGAATCCTGAAATAGCCGGCAGATACAATATTCAAAGTGTTCCTACTCTTATGGTTTTTAAGCAAGGTGAATTAAAGTATAAAAAAGCCGGGGTACACACCAAACCACAAATATTAAATCTTTTACAAAACAATATTTAAACCTTAATTATGGCACTAACGATAAGTCCTTTAGCATGTCCCCAAAACCATCGTTGTCCTTTGATAAGTGTTTGCCCGGCAGGGGCAATTTCACAGGATGGATTTGGTTTGCCTTCAATAGATGAAGAAAGCTGTATTGAATGTGGAAAGTGTAAAAAAATATGCCCAATGAGAGCTATTGAAAACAAGAGATAAATAATGGCTTTTGAGGCAGGTTTAGAAAAAGACTGGCCAGTCAAAATGACTGGCCAGATTATAATAACTATTTCTGATTATCACTTATTCGCATTTCAGGTTTTTCCTTTGTGCCTTTGATGCTTCGGCAAAGGCTCCGTAGGTAGAATTCTTAAATGAAGCGCAGGCTTCAGCGTTTTGCCCTTTACCAACCTGTGCTACTGCAAGCTGATAGTAATATTTTGCTTTGGCTTCTGCATCACCCGTTTCAAGATCAAGACCTTTCTGGGCGAATTCTGCACCGCTGTCAAAATTCTTTTGTTTATTATATACATCTGCAAAATAATAGAAAAGATCTTTGTCATTGCCATATTTTGCGGCTTTATTGAGCAGAGCAAGAGCCTTTTCAAGACTGTCGGCTTGGTTCGCCTTCGATCCTGCTGCACGGAAATACTCCAGGGCCAATGAAGATGCCTGTCTGGTCTTTAAAGTATCACCCCCCACTTTTCCTAAGAATGAATCAATCGTTTGCTCAAAAGCATCGTCATTACTCTGGCCTCTGTATATTAAAGCTTTGTTGTATATAGCATTCATGTTATCGGGAGTGATAGCCAGAAGGCTGTCGAAGGCCAGTAATGCATTTTCATAATCTTTCTTTGTAAAATAATCCACACCCATAACATTATAACCCTGTGCCAACACCTTTCCTGCATTTGCTTTAACTGTTGCATTCCCATATTTTTCTGCCGCAGCAATAGCTGCCTTTGAAGCTTTAATTATCTCTGCTGCAGGCTTTTTATCCTTCATTGTATTATTAGCTTCCTTAAAATACAATCCAGGTAATACCTTTATGGCCTTTTGCTTAAGGTCATTGGCACTCTCACCAACCTGATCCGACAGGGTTACTACCTTCTCAAATGACTCAATAGCAGCCTTGGCGTCGGTCTGTACCAACTTTGCTCCTTCATTATATACTGTTATCACATCATTCAATACCTGTGCATTGAGGTTTGTACCGATAATAGCAGAGATGACAAGGATCCCCGAGACTTTTCTCATTACTTTCATGTTCATTTTACTTCAGATTATCAGATTATTATAAACTATGGATTTTTAGTGTCAATAAATTTATAAAATAATTTTAATAATCTGTTAGCAAATCAAACCCATTTTGATTTTTAAAGAACATGGTCAGGCAGGGCAGATTAATGAATCTGCCGGAAAAATGGATAGTTCGGAGAAAAAAAGAAAAATTTAACTTATAAAAAGCCTCTTACTTGTAAACTCCGGATCACAGGTTACGTTTACTTTTAATTTTCGTAATCCTGCCTCATCTCCCGGTGTAGGAATATGTGTTATGTGCACTTCGCAACCGCTTAAACTTTTAAGTTTTTCCAGGGCCATTTTTGCTGCCGGATTAGATAATGCACTGATACTTAACACTATCAATATCTCTTCCACATCCAGACTGACCATTCTGCCGTTTAATATGTCTCTTTTCAGATATGTAACTGAATTAATAATGCTTTCAGGCAACAGGTACATATTGTCCGGCAACCCGGCCAGATGTTTTGCAGCATTTAAGACCAGACTTGAAGTTGCATGCATCAGAGGAGAGTTTTTACCCATGATGACAGATCCGTCATGCAACTCAATAGCAGCTCCGCAGAATACACCAGCATTGCCTTTCCCGAGTCTCTCAGCTTCTTTTGCAGCTTCTCTTGCAGGAACTACCACTCTCCGGTCTTCAACTTTTGCATCAATTCTTTCCATAATATCCATTGCACGATTGAGGGTATCCTTATCGGCAAGGCCCATGGTATATTCATAAGCACACCTGAAATATCTTCTGATAATCTCCTGGTGAGATGCTTCAACTATTATGTCGTCATTTACTATTCCTGCACTGGCACGATTCACTCCCATGTCGGTGGGAGA
>CAZRMB010000407.1:0-2366 GCA_964600925.1 uncultured Syntrophomonas sp. | reverse complement strand
TGTTTACAGATGCCCGCGTTCAGACCATCTATGCCGGTACTTCCGAAGTTATGAAGTTGATCATCAGCCGTACAATGGGTCTTGGTTAATAACAAGCTATAAAACTATACTTCATTTGCTCTCATAAAGAATCCATACTTTCGCGAGGAAGGAGGAATATCAATGGAAGACGTATTATTCTCAAACGTAATTCTGAGAAAAGAAGGGCCGATCGCAACCCTGATTGTAAACCGTCCAAAAGCTTTGAACGCCCTTAATTGGGAGACAACCGAGGACATTACTGCTGCGATTGAAAACGCCCGCGATGATGATAACATCCTTGTAATCGTCATTACCGGGGCCGGTGACAAAGCTTTCGTTGCCGGTGGAGATATCGCTTATATGCAGAAACTGACTGCCCTGGAAGGACGTCGTTTTGGACAGTTGGGACATAAAATGTGCCGTACGATCGAAAACACAGAAAAACCGGTAATCGCAGCTATCAATGGCTTCTGCCTGGGCGGCGGTTGTGAACTGGCAATGGCCTGTGATTTTAGAATTTGTACTGACAAGAGTAAATTCGGACAGCCTGAAGTAGGTCTGGGTCTCACTGCCGGTTTTGGAGGAACCCAGCGCTTGCCTCGCCTGGTTGGAAAAGGCATGGCTTTACAAATCCTTTATACCGGGACTAACTTTGATTCCCAGGAAGCGTTAAGAATCGGGCTCGTAAATAAAGTAGTCAGCGCCGATAAATTAATGGAAGAGGTTATGGCAATTGCCAACACCATCGCTTCCAAAGGACCAAGAGCAGTAAATTTGACCAAAGCAGCCGTGAATGCAGGAATGGAAACGGATATTGACCGGGCTCTGGCATTTGAGGCAGATATTTTTGGCATTTGCTTTGCAACAACTGATCAAAAGGAAGGCATGACAGCTTTCCTGGAAAAACGCAAGCCTAATTTTACGGGCAAATAATCGTTGAACATGAATAATCTTTAGTCGGACGGTTGGCTTCTGATTATTCATTGATAATGGCCACTGCCTCTTCACTTTTAAGTGCGACAAATCCTATTCATATTTTTATATGATAGCGAGGCAAATGATCAATTACTGTTGCAGGAGTTGGCGGGCTCCTGCAGCAGTAACCGTGGCCCATGAATTCCCACCAAAACTTATAAAGAATTTAATGCAAAATATCCTGATTAAAATTAAAAGGAGGCATTATCAATGGATCTTAAAGGAAAAACAGCTGTAATCACCGGTGGTGCTTCAGGCCTGGGCGAAGCAACTGCTCGTCGTTTCGTTAAAGCCGGTGCCAACGTTGTACTGGTTGATATTCAGGATGAAAAAGGTCTGGCTCTGGTGGCAGAATTAGGTCAAAACGCTATGTATGTCAAAACCGATATAACCAAGACCGAAGACATTGAAGTTTGCATCAATGCTGCAATGGAGAAATTCGGAGCCATCCATATTCTGGTCAACAATGCCGGGATGAGCGCAGGAGAGAAAACGATCGGTAAAAAAGGCCCTTACAATATGGATAACTTTAGAAGAGTCGTTAATCTGAACCTGATCGCTGCATTTGATATTCTCAGCAAATCTGCATGGGAAATGGACAAAAATACACCTAATGAAGACGGTGAAAAAGGTGTAATCATAAATACTGGTTCTGTAGCAGCATTTGATGCCCAGGTTGGTCAGGCTGCCTATGGAGCAACCAAGGCTGCTATTGTTGGTATGACTCTGCCGGTTGCACGTGACCTTATGGATAAAGGCATCCGTTGCTGCACCATTTGCCCGGGCATTATGATGACCCCGATGATGGCTGCACTGCCCCAGAATGTTCAGGAATCATTAGGCAAAATGGTTCCCTTCCCGAACAGACTTGGAAAATCAGATGAATATGCCATGCTGGCAGAACAAATCGTTGTAAATCCTTATCTGAACGGCGAAACCATCCGTATGGACGGCGCTATCAGAATGGCTCCAAAATAGGCCGGTAGTTTTCTACTGATTATATATAGTTATATATAGTGTGCCTATGCTTTCCCCTCCCTACTTTGAATCCTCCCTTGTTTAACTTCACTCGGGAGGATTCTTTTTATCCAAAATATATTTTTTGTTTCAAATATAATTCGTCTAAATCAGAGAAACAAATTAAAAACTCTATATAACCTCTTCTCTTTTCACACCCAAATACATCATTTCATTCATTCTATAATCCCTACTTTTCGACAATCAAAGCACTTTAATTTTTTGTGAATTCTATCTCAATTCACAACAGTTCTAATATTCCGAATTATTCGTCGTTGATTCGACATCATATAAATGTTAAAAGGTTGTTTCAAATATATTTTAACTATTAGTCTCTTATTTGATTAAATACG
>CAZRMB010000406.1:0-2372 GCA_964600925.1 uncultured Syntrophomonas sp. | reverse complement strand
CGTCATTTTTCAGCCGTGGCTTTTTTAATTTTACAGAAACAAAGTTACACTACGAACAAGATAGGGTTGCACACGAACGCTGGGGTTAGGGATTAACTCATTAATGTTATCTGGAGGATCATGGTAATACCACATCAAATCAAATGAATTATAGATATCATACCCATCATTATTTTCATAGCTAAAAGTGTTTTTAGCCGGTTGAATTTTGTTTCCTTGCGACATAGAGATACCCTGATCGGGAGCGCCGGGAGCAGCATCGGATATGACGAAAATATCATTATCGTTTTCGAAGAAATCGTTGCACCGGTAACATAAGCCGCCGGCACATGGATAGCTGTAACGATTACATCCCTGTGTCTGAGAACCATACCTCAGATTGTGAAATGCATTGTTATATATCTCGTTATCGTATGGACCCGATTCATTGACGATCAAGCCATAACCGTCTGAAGGGTCGTTCTCAGAATAAAATTCGTTTTGCTGAATGTTATAGCCGCTGCAGTGGTCCAGATAAAGTCCGTATGTGTGAGGTGCATTTAGGTATGTCGAGTTCTCGATGTTAAATAGGGTCTGCTGAATTTCTTTACAACCCTGATCATTCCAAAGATTGCTATAACTTTATGGAGTAATAAGTGCATAAGAATATGGCAAAAGCACAAAAATACCGTGCATCCAAACATCCGTACATCAGTCCAAATCAGCTGGACCTTGTAGGATTTGAAAGCCCATTCAGTCAATCTCTGGACCCGAATAACAGGTGGGTGGTATTGGCCGGCAAAATTCCGTGGGATCTTTTAGTCAGCACCTATCAGCAGCAACTGAACAATGGGCATATGGGAGCCGATGGCATAAATCCACGGGTGGCCATTGGGGCGATGATCCTGAAACACCTTTGCAATACCAGCGATCGTGAAACGGTTCTTCAAATACAGGAGAACATCTACATGCAGTACTTCATCGGCTACAGCAGCTTCAGTATGGATCCTCCTTTTGATCCTTCATTGTTTGTGGAGTTCCGTAAACGGTTGGGCATTGAGCAGATCAACCAGATCAATGAGAAAATTCTTGGTCTTTCGCATGCTCAGGGGAACAAACCGCTGAGTTCTACCGACAAATCAGATGATAACGGGAATGACGCCCCAAGGATTGATCCTGCTTGTGAAGAATCTCCTGCTGCAAAGGAAAAACCTCACCAGGGCCAACTGATCACCGATGCTACTGCCTGTCCGCAAGACATTGCTTACCCGACGGATTTGAACTTATTGAATGACGCCAGGGAAAAATCCGAGGAGTTGATAGACCTCATCTACGATCCGGAGCTGCACCATAAGAAACCACGCACCTACCGGAAAATTGCCCGGAAAGATTATCTGCACACTGCCCAACTGAAGCTCAAATCAAAAAAGCAAATCCATCGGGCGGTTAAAAAGCAGTTGGCCTATCTGCGCAGGAATTTAAAAAGCCTCAACTGGCTTCTGGATCAGTACACCGACGGATTCCCTCTGGGCCGCAAAGAACACAAGTATTTGCTGGTGATAACCGTTCTTTACGATCAGCAGTACCAGATGTTTAAGGAACGAAGTCACCAGGTTGATCACCGGATCGTCAGTATTCATCAGCCGCATGTGCGACCCATCGTGCGCGGGAAAACAAACGCCTACGTCGAATTTGGGTCCAAAATAAATGTCTCCCTGATGAATGGTTTTGCGTTTCTGGATGATTTTTCGTGGGATGCATTTAATGAAGGAACCCGGCTGATGTCAACGGTTGAAAAATACCGTCAACGTTTTGGATATTACCCTGAAGAGGTTTTAGCCGACAAGATTTATTGCAACCGAGAAAACTGGGCATCGCTGAAGCGACTTGGAATAAGGCTGCGAGCCAAGCCGCTTGGAAGGCCATCGGCAGTGGATGTGGAACACGTAAGACCGGGCGAAAGAAATCCAATCGAAGGCACGTTTGGACAAGCTAAAACAGCCTATGGCCTGAACAGGATCAAAGCCAGGCTGGCTCAAACAAGCGAATCATGGATTGCCACGATTATCCTGGTACTCAACCTGGTCAAATTGATCGGGTCGGGTACCTGTGCCCTGATCTTATCCTTGATGACTTTTTCAGCAAGCTGGTTTGCGGAATGTATTGGTAAAATATCAGGCCGAGATATTTTTCATGAAAAATTTGAACTCAAAGTCTGCTGACATAATCAGCAGGCCCTAATTATAGCCCATGTATTATCAAAACATCCATAACCGGTGAACCACTTTTTTACCGTATCCCTTCGGCCACGAGCATCTTTTCAAGCTGGCGGCTGATAGCTATTTTTGCCCGGGCAGAAGTGTGTGCAGTTGATTAGCCGGGAAGTCGGGGAT
>CAZRMB010000405.1:0-2385 GCA_964600925.1 uncultured Syntrophomonas sp. | reverse complement strand
TAAAAGCTGAAATTCTTGATGAGGTTATTTTTGGTTGTGTTCTTCAGGCAGCTCAGGGCCAGAATGTGGCTCGTCAATCCGCAGTAAAAGCAGGAATTCCCAACGAAGTAAGCGCCATGACCATAAATAAAGTATGCGGATCAGGATTGCGGGCAGTCAGTCTGGCTGCACAAATTATCAGGGCTGGTGATGCAGAGGTAGTACTGGCCGGCGGCATGGAAAATATGTCAGCCGCTCCCTATGCGCTCGAAAAAGCTCGTTATGGTTATCGGATGGGTAACGGCACGCTGGTTGATGTAATGATCAAAGATGGCTTATGGGATGCTTTCAATAATTATCATATGGGTATTACGGCCGAAAATATCAATGAACAGTATGGCATCACCCGTGAAGAGCAGGATGCATTTGGCCTGCGCAGTCAGCAGCGGGCAACAAAAGCAATTGCAGATGGCAAATTCAAGGATGAAATCGTTCCCGTTGTTATAAAAGGTAAAAAGGGCGACCAGATATTTGATATTGATGAATATCCCCGTGAAACTACCTCTGACAAGATGGCAACATTAAAACCGGCATTTAAAAAGGATGGATCTGTAACTGCAGCCAATGCTTCCGGCATAAATGACGGGGCCGCAGCAGTGATTGTTATGTCCAGAGAAAAAGCTGATGAGTTGGGTATCAAACCCATGGCCAGAGTGGTGAGCTACGCTTCAGGTGGAGTTGATCCTAAGGTAATGGGTCTGGGACCGATTCCGGCCACCAGAAAAGCATTGCAGAAGGCTGGATTGACCATTAATGATATCGACCTGATCGAAGCCAACGAAGCTTTTGCCGCACAGTCTATTGCGGTAGCAAGAGATTTGGGGTTTGCAGATAAAATGGAAAAAGTAAATGTAAACGGTGGTGCGATTGCCATTGGTCATCCGGTTGGAGCGTCAGGGGCAAGAATACTGGTAACTTTGCTGTATGAAATGCAGAAGAGAGATGCACAGAAAGGCCTGGCTACACTTTGCATCGGAGGCGGCATGGGCACGGCATTGATCGTGGAAAAATGCTGATAACCTTTAATTTTTGGGATTGATTGCGGAAGATAATATTTATGAATTTTACTGATCGATGACGCTAGCCAATCCGCCAGGCCAACGCACACCCGGGTATTCTCATGAATTATCACAACAAACAATCAAAAATAGGGGGAATCGTTTTGGCACATTATAATTATCTGTATCAGACACGCGATATTAAGTTCCAGATCAAAGAGTGGCTCGATATGGAAAAACTCTTATCCAACAGTGGGTACAAAGATTATTACGGAATCGACGACATTGATGCATTCCTGGATGTGAATGCGAAAATCAGCCGCGACGTGATCTGCCCTGCCAACAAGGACTCCGATGAAATCGGTATGAAGTTTGTGGGCGGCGAGGAGCATGCCGTCGTAAGCCCGGATTCTTTTAAAAATGTTTACAACACGGTTATGGAAGCAGGGGTTGGACCACAGTTCGGTGATCGCCAATCGGAAGGCCGTATGCCGCTGGCCTGGTACGCTCCGATTCTGGAACAACAATCCGGGGCATCCCCGGCAATGGTAATGCTGTGGTGTCTGACCCAGGGTGCTACTACCGTGCTCCAGTTTGAAGGCACCAAAAAGCAGCAGGAGCTCTATCTGCCTAATATGTTCTCCGGTGTATGGGGCGGTACGATGGGGCTGACCGAACCGGGGGCAGGATCTGAGGTCGGCAACTGTTCCACCAAGGCATTTGCCACCGACACAGAGGGTCTATACAAGATCAAAGGTCTGAAATGTTTTATTACCTCCGGTGACCATGATTGTGTCGAAAACATTATCCATCTTGTGCTGGCCAAGACCGAAGGAGCAAAATCAGGTACAGCCGGTATTTCACTCTTTATTGTTCCCAAGTTCTGGGTCAATGACGATGGATCTGTGGGGGCATGGAATGATGTGACCACTGTGGGGATCGAGCACAAGTTGGGTATCCACGGATCTTCCACCTGTACCCTGGCCTTTGGCGAAAACAACAATTGCTTTGGATGGCTGGTTGGTGACGAATTGCCGGTAGACGGCCGTGGCAAAGGAATGGCGCAGATGTTCCGATATATGAATGAAGAACGTCTGAACACCGGGTTGTTTTCCTTGGGCGCCTTGAGTTCAGCCTACTATGCAGCGCTGGACTATGCCAAGGTTCGTGTGCAGGGCAGAAAGTCCACCGATTTGAAAGGCCCGCAAGTCCGGATTATTGAACACGAAGACGTCCGCCGCATGCTGTTGTTCCAGAAGTCCTGCATGGAAGCCATTCGGGCATTGATCTACGCAACCTACTACTATGTCGATATGTCCCACGAATCTGACGATCCTGCCGAGAGGGA
>CAZRMB010000404.1:0-2388 GCA_964600925.1 uncultured Syntrophomonas sp. | reverse complement strand
GATGATCAAAATCTTCAATTGGTTGATTTGCCGCCCAACGGTGATACTTGCTATTACAAGAATGCTGAAGCAGTTGCTCCTTTTATTATTGAAACAGCACCTGGTGCAAATTATTTTATTAAATTGGTTGATGTGGACACAGGCAATACGGCGATCACTGTTTTTGTTCAGGGAGGACAAAGCGTAAATATGAAAGTACCTCTGGGTATTTATGAATTTCGCTATGCGGCAGGGGAGAATTGGTATGGCGAAAATGATCTGTTTGGTCCGCAGACGGCCTATATGAAAGCAAATGAGAGATTGTCTTTTCATAGGAATGGTCAGGAAATTATGGGGCACACGGTAATGCTTATCAAACAATTAGACGGGAACATGCAAACGCAGTCTATAAACAAAAGCAAGTTTTAATAAGCCAATGTTAATTTGCTGCAGCATTGCACTGCGGGTATTCGTATGAGGCTCAAAATACATCTGCATGTACAAGATCAGGAGGTTTATTTTTATGCCGTCTGTATTATACTTGTTATAAAGAATGGTGAAACAGGATGGAGTGTTGCTTATGTTTCCTGACCAAGAACAAATAAACTTAATGAAGAATTTTCTGGTGCAGGCGCTGGACCCATTCTTAATCATACTGTTCGGATCAGCTGCTGCGGGGCAGTTGCGCAAAGATAGTGACTTTGATATTGCCTTTTTAAGTGATCGGGAGGTGGGCTCTTATCAATTGTTTACCCTGGCTCAACAATTAGCAGATTTATTAGGGCGTGAGGTACATCTGATTGATTTAAATACAGCCTCAACCGTTTTACAAGCCCAGATCGTTGGCAAGGGGAAAGTCATTTTTGACAAAGAACCGAATCGACGTCAGGAGTTTTTCATCCTTGTTTTAAAAAAATATGCCCGTCTGAATGAAGAACGGGAACCTATCTTAGCCAGGATAAAAGAGAGGGGGACTGTCTATGCAGGATGATGTGATTTTAAATAAGGCGCAGATTATTGAAAAATGCATCCAGCGTATTCATGAAGAGTATGAAGCTAAGCCTGAAAATCTTTTGAATATTACCAGGCAGGATTCCATTATCTTAAATTTACAAAGAGCTTGTGAAGCGACAATATCTTTAGCGATGCACCGGGTTGCTGAACAGGGCTGGGGAGTCCCCAATACTAGTCGGGAAGTGTTTACCCTTCTGGTGGACCATGGGATATTGGAAGAAGAATTGGCCAAAAATTTAAAAGCTATGGTCGGGTTTAGAAACATTGCGGTACATGATTATCAAAAAATGGATCTGGAGATTTTAAAGCAAATCATTGAGCATCATCTGATTGATTTAAATAATTTTGCAAAAATAATGCTGCAAGAATAGGGAAGCACGGGGGAAACAAATGAGCTATGAAACGTATGAGCGGCAGCAAACGATTATAAATCTTTATATAAAATTGGCCGAAGCGGATGAAGAAATTGCCAATGGTGCCGAGGGTGAAGATTTTTTTGAATTTGCTAAGCAGCTGAGGAATAAAGTACATGGGAAAGTATGAGATCAAGATAGCCTGTTTGCATTCGGTAATACCAAACCATCATGAGGCCATCCCATAGATCAGATTTACATTACAGGTAAAATATGTTTTTGTAAATAGCCTGGCATGCTGTTACACTACTGTCATGATTGAAAAAATGGAAGCAAGGTTTGACGAAAAAGTCGACCTCAATATAAAAATTGAATATAGAAACTGCATCAGCGATCTGACTCAGAATGAAATGGTTCGTTCGCTGGAGGAGTTTACCCATCATCGCAATTTTACGCGTTTGCAACATTGTCTGCATGTGTCCTATTTGAGCTACCTGGTCTGCAGGAAGTTGGGCCTTGACAGCCAATCAGCTGCCAGGGGCGGTCTTTTGCACGACTTTTACTTTTATGATTCCCACCAGGTAAAGCCTGACAGAGGCAATCATTACTTTTGCCATCCGTCTATTGCTTTGGAAAACGCTGCCCGGGTTTTTACCTTGAACGAGGTGGAAAAGGATATCATCGTCAAGCATATGTGGCCTGTAACCATGAGTCCGCCCAAATACCGGGAATCTTATGTGGTGATGATGATGGACAAATATTGTGCTGCAGGGGAAGTCGCCGAATACGGCAGCAGACGAACCCGTTCCCAGCAGAATTTGCTTAATTTGCTGCCCCAGTCTGCCGTCAACCTTTAAGCTATCAGACCAAGGTGTTGGTACGCTAATAATAAATTAAAAATAGGCATCCTTATTGGGAAGCCACTGAAAAAGTACTTGTTTTGTCATCCTGAGGAGCCAAAGGCGACGAAGGATCTCATTTATTTTATTATGAGATGCTTCACTAACGCTCAGCATGACACATTTAAGAGACTTTTTCAGTG
>CAZRMB010000403.1:0-2398 GCA_964600925.1 uncultured Syntrophomonas sp. | reverse complement strand
AAACTTATTGGTCTCCCGGTTATAATATTTTATCCAATCGCTACTATAATAATTGGCCGGATTCTGCTGGAGGCAGATGAGCGCAGACGTATCGTAAAGGCACTGCGGGAAAGTCAAACCAACTTAATCCGTTCCAATCAGGAACTCAATACGGCAATGGAAGAAATTGCTTCTGTTGAAGAAGAGTTGCGAATTCAGTTTGAAGAACTACAAATAAGCAATGATAAGATTATACAAAGTGAACATCTGTTTAACAGCGCATTGGACAATGCGCCCATACCAATCATGTTGCGCACGGATGATGGACAGGTTTTGAAACTGAGCCGCCGTTGGACTGAAATAACCGGCTATACAATTAAAGATATACCTACGATTGATGATTGGACTACCAGGGCTTATGGACAGGAGAAGCTTAAAATGCAGGAAGAAATTAAAAAATCTTATGATAACGATGGCTCAAAGGATCATGGTGAATATAAAATTATGACTGCCTTTGGTGAAAGTAGAATATGGCAATTCAATACATCCAATATCGGAAAAATTTCTGATGGCAGAAAAGTAGCCATGACTGCTGCCACAGATATTACTGAGCGTAAAAAGGCTGATAAAGCTTTGGCAAAAAGTGAAAGCCGATTGATCGAAGCCCAATCCATGGCGCATGTGGGTAACTGGGAACTTAATTTAAACACCAAAACCATGTGGGCGTCCCAAGAAGCTTTCAATATTTACGGAATAGAATATGTTTCGCCTTTCTTGTCATTGGATATAGTACAGAAAGTCTTATTTCCGGAATATCGGGAAATGTTGGATACTGCACTTGTGGATTTAATCAACCAAAAGCAAAAATACGATCAGGAATTTAAAATCAGACATGTGCAGACAGGAGAAGAACGGTTTGTTCATTCCAAAGCCAGGTTATTGGTTGATCAGACAGGCAAGCCTGCAAAAGTTGTTGGTACGATTCAAGATATCACTGAGCAAAAAAACAAGGAACAGGAAATATTATATTTAAGTTATCATGATTATCTGACGGGCTTATACAGCCGCAGATTCTACGAAGAAGAGTTAAAGAGACTTGATTCAGCCAGGAACCTTCCCTTGACGATTGTTATGGGCGATGTAAACGGGTTAAAACTTATCAATGATTCCTTTGGACATGCCATGGGGGATGAACTTCTAAAAAAAGTAGCCGAAGTGATCAAGAAGGGATGCCGGGCTGATGATATTGTTGCCAGACTCGGAGGGGATGAATTTATCATTCTTTTGCCGAACACAACTTCTTATCAGGCAGAACAGATGATTAATCGTATTAAAGCGTTACTTTCAATGGAAAAAGTGGGCTCTATTAATATTTCCATCTCTTTTGGTTATGCAACCAAGAACGATCAGGAAGAAATGATCCAGGATATATTTAAAAAAGCCGAAGATCATATGTTCAAAGATAAAATTATCGAAAGTCAAAGCATGAGGGGGAAAACAATCCAGACCATTATTGCTACGCTTAATGAAAAAAATAAAAGGGAGGAACAACACTCCCATAGAGTTTCGGCTCTGTGCAAAAGTATGGGTGAAGCTTTGGGCATGAATGAAGGGAAAATTGAGGAACTAAAAACGGTGGGATTGCTTCATGATATAGGGAAAATTGCGATTGACGAAAATATACTTAATAAAAACGGAAGATTAAACGAGAGTGAATATAATGAAATCCAGCGTCATCCGGAAGTAGGGTACAGGATTCTTAGCACAGTCAAAGAAATGTTGGATCTGGCCAACTACGTATTATATCATCATGAAAGATGGGATGGCAGCGGATACCCCAAAGGGTTAAAAGGCAACGATATACCACTGGTGTCAAGGATCATAGCGATAGCGGATGCCTTTGATGCCATGAGCAGCGAAAGGAGTTACCGAAGTTCAATGCCTGAGCCAATGATCATAGAGGAATTACGGAAAAATGCCGGAATTCAATTTGATCCTGAAATGATTAATGTATTTGTTGAAAAAGTATTGAGAAAATCAAGTGCTTGAAAGCTGGACAGACAAAGTGAAGAATAGATGACTTTGCATAATGCTCCACCTAATTGTGCGGAGAAAGAAAAGATGAAGAGACTATCCCCAAACTATAAGCGGTCAAGGGATAGCCTCTTTTATTACTTGAAGTAATTGACGCCGGCCTCGAACAGGCGCTGGTCTTTTTCCAAAGGGATGTTGATATACAGGTTGGTGCCGATCCTTTCCGAGTGGCCCATTTTTCCCAATACCCGTCCGTCAGGACTGGTGATAGCCTCAACGGCGTAATCGGAGCCATTGGGATTATAGCGAATGTCATAGGAGGGTTTGCCCTCATCATCTACATACTGGGTGGCGATCTGACCGTTGGCGATCATTCGCTGCATAT
>CAZRMB010000402.1:0-2401 GCA_964600925.1 uncultured Syntrophomonas sp. | reverse complement strand
CGCCGTCGATTATCAGGACTTTCACACCCTTCTCACTGAATGAACGATGGGAGCTTAGTTCATCAGAGACCACATAGCTCATTCCCGGTTTCAATTCAAAGCTCTCTCCGCTTTGCAATTCACTAATGAAGCTGCCTTCGAGACAATGGACTATGTGTCCTTTGCGGCACCAGTGGTCGGCCAGATAACCTGCTGAATATTCAACGATCCTTATTCTCAGACCGGGAAAGTTTCTTGTCTGCCAGTTTGCAAAACCCGATTCGCCTTTATGCACAGTAGCCGGGACGGTATTCCAGTCTATTATCTGGAAAGGAATTCCGTATTGTTGATTCATCGGAAGATGTTTTTAGTGAGGATAAATGCAATGAAATTTCATTAGCGTGTTGATGCGCGAGTCATTGTTCAACAACCATTTTCCCTGAAACATGAGAAGAGAGTATTCCTGGTAAATCCCTGTAAGCCAGGTAGTATGTATTGGGAAGCTCAAGTTTGGCATAAGATTCAGCTCGTGTCTGGTTGCCCCATGAATTTATGAAAGTTTGGGTGTTTGTTGTCATAGGTTATATGTAAATGTGCAGGATGCCTTAAAGCAAAAAATGGATTTTTGGTTTTAATATGCTAAAATAAGTATTTGAATGATCCTGAAAAATCAATTTATGCTTTTAGTTTTTCAACGATGCTAAAGCCCTCAGGATACGCACAATACACCATGGCACAGGTTTTTTCAAGACGGCACGAAGGTTCTTTGGCAAAAACCGTGACAACATCGAGAACCAAAGCCTTTATTGACCTCTGTAGTCCCGGGAAACTGTGATAAAGGATATAGTTGAGGTTCAACAAATGCGCTTTATTGAACGTGTTAGTGTTTTGTTGTATCTGATTCTTGAGGCATGAAGAGATATAATACACAACAAAGTGCTTCTGTCAGGATAAATTGCAATAATTATGGACTGATCCCTTTAGTTTTCACTTGAGAAAATCTGCCACCGGGCAGTCCACGCCCGGTCGTCAGTAGCCATACTTGGACTGGATACTTTCGTGATTTCTCCTTTTCGAATTTGAAATGTCACCTTCCCCACGGATTCTCCACGGTGATACCGACGAACTCAAGCCGGGCGTCGACCTCGGCTTTCATCTTGTCCGACATCTCGAACTCCTCGACCTTGCCGGGGGCGGTGCGCGACAGGCGGTTGCGGAAGATGCCGAGACGTTGCAACACATAGAGGTGCGGACCTCGCATCTCGTCATCGCCATACTTGCTGAAAACGTCGCCGAGATTTATCATGTAGAGATACTTAGTGAAAGCGGTGGCGAGTTCGGGATCGGAGGCATCCGCACCTTCGGACAGCCGCTTGAACACGCGGACGAAAAGGCCGGCATAGGCAGGTCGCTGCGAAATCGCTCCAAGCGCACCGATGCGACCACCCTGGTAAACCCAACCTTTCGCACCCCAGCCGCAGAATACGGTTTTGATCTCGGGGTGAGCCAGGAGTTGTTCCATGCGCGCGTTCACTTGCTGGCCGGGGGACTCTTCCTTTACCCAGCCATAAGTTTTCGGAAACTCCTTCGCCAGAGTGACGATCAGGTCTACGTCTGGCTGCGGGCTCTTCCCGTTGTAGGTCTGAATGATCACCGGGAGCGTTGTTTCTTTTGTAAGCGCACGATAATGAGCCTCTATCATCATCTGGTCGGTAGCATCGTCTGGCGGACGCGCCAAAATCGCCATTTTCGCTCCCGTTCTTTTCGCGATCGCCTCGACCTTCTTCACTCGCGCAATCACCTCCGCGCTCGTCTTGCCGGAACATACTGCCGTGATGCACGAGTTGAATTCCATGCCCGGTTTTGAGGCCCGTTCGGCCAGCGCCAGGAGCCCAGCCTCATACTCGCCAGTCGCGTCCAGCGCCTCGACCTCAACTGCGGTCGGCCAGATGATGCCCCTGCTACCTGTCCTCTCGACAAACTCCGCCTCCTTAATGAGTACGGGAACGTCGAGCTCTGCCTTCTCCGTCCAGGGCGTGACCAGCAACAGAAAAGGACCTTCCAAATCTGCCGCGAAACCCTGAGGCACGAAACTAATCCATAATAACAGAGCGATTGCACCAGATACCACGTGGTGCATGTGATTCAAAAATTTGTGAAGTAATGAAACTATTACAGTGTTATTCATACAGGTGAGTGTTTATATGTTAACGAAATGTAGTCACGGTGTAAGGCACCGGCAAAAAGAAAAAGAGCGTTCGGTCGGCTATTCACAATCCGGTTCTTGTCAAGACTGCATGGACTGTCTCCGGCAAGAACTGTGACAAGCAACTTACCCATTATCCGTATTATAGCCAGTGTTGATATTAATTTTTTTCCTAGGTCTCCGAGAGTAAGTTGAATAAGTCAATGTTCAGAAAGA
>CAZRMB010000401.1:0-2405 GCA_964600925.1 uncultured Syntrophomonas sp. | reverse complement strand
TCAGGAAATGGGGATTGCTCCCACTGCCCTGCATGAAAAGGGGACCAAGCTGCAACTTAAGACCGGTTCCTCTACCGGAATCGGCAAAGCTGCCTTTATGGATATGGTGGAATTCCTGGAAGAAGATATTGAAGATCGCATCGGACGCAAGATCGAGATACCGATTGATAAAGAAGGCGCCGACATTTTATTGGTACATAATGCCGGAGAATTTGTCGCCTGGCCTGAAAATCCAGCCGCGTTTGCCATTTTGTTTGACGAAGCCGGGGTCAATTGGACCCTCAGCAGTGAAATGATGGGTTATGACAGTGTCAATTACGGTATTTGGTATGATGATGCCCAGGCAAAAAAGATCGCTTTGCAGCAGATGCAGGCGGCTAAAAAACTGGGTGTCAGACGAATTGTTGTAGGTGAATGCGGACATGCCCATAAATCAGCGGGAATTGTAACTGACCGGATGACTTACGGAGAAGATAAAGTGCCCGTGGAAAGTTTTCTCCCCATTATGTGGGATCTGGTCAAAAGCGGACGTTTAAAATTTGATCCGAATAAAAACAATTTCCCGGTAACTTTGCATGATCCCTGCAATATGGTCAGACAAATGGGGATCGTTCAACCTCAACGGGATATATTGAAAGTTATTGCTCCTCAATTCCGTGAAATGACTCCGCATGGGGTCGATAATTATTGCTGCGGAGGCGGCAGCGGGTTTGCCATTATGAACGGACCAAACTTTGGACAGTTCCGCGACAAAGTAAGCGCACGCGTGAAGTTTGACCAGATCCTGCGGGCATTTCCAGAGAGCATTGCTGACAGTACCATCCCCAAATATGTCTGCGCTCCGTGCTCAAATTGCAAGGGAACCATACGCGGCCTGTTTGAGCATTACAAAGCTACCGAGAAATTCAACCTTCAGTATGGCGGTATTGTTGAATTAATGGTCAATGCCCTGGCCAGTATCGACAGATCTTACCTGGAGTTTCTTGAAGGCTAAAAGGACCGGCACGCTGCTTATCTGAAGGATGCCATTTAGGTCGGGTGATCGGTGATCATAAGAAGATTTAATTACGGCATAAGGTTTTGGTATTTTACAGTTTATGGGCAGGGTGTTTTACTTGGAATATAGCGAAGTATATGTGGAATTTATGGTTCCAAGAATTTTCTTATAGAATCAACTTTTTTTAATACGGTTTAAAGATTAATTAATTTTTAAAGGAGGTGCCAAAAAGAATGTATATTGTTTCCATTGACGAGGATACATGCACCGGCTGCAACCTTTGTGCAGAAGGTTGCCCGTCACGTTTGCTGACTTTTGATGAAGAAAAACAAAAAACTTTTGTAACCGGGGACGAAACTGAATGTATGGGCTGTGAAGCCTGCACAACAGTTTGTGAATCGGGTGCAATTTCTGTAATTGAAATGTAAACGCGGCCACAAAAAAACATACAGGAGGGTTGACAATGACCGAAAAACGAAAAACGCCACAGTTGGATGAACTGGAAAAGGGCCCATGGCCGAGTTTTGTTACCGAGATAAAGCGGGCTGCGGCCAAGAACGAACAAGCTGAAGATCTGCTAGGTCTGCTGGAACGTTCCTACGAAGACAAGACGGGACATTGGAAGCACGGCGGCATTGTTGGAGTTAGAGGATACGGCGGCGGAGTAATAGGTCGCTATACGGATCTGGGCGACGAGTTCC
The DNA here is from genome assembly GCA_964600925.1 of uncultured Syntrophomonas sp. Classification (GTDB taxonomy): domain Bacteria; phylum Bacillota; class Syntrophomonadia; order Syntrophomonadales; family Syntrophomonadaceae; genus Syntrophomonas_B. Next base: position 707 of record CAZRMB010000401.1, on the reverse strand, counting down.
CGAATTTAAAAGAGTTTCACACCATGCGTGTCAATCAGCCCAGCGGCTGGTTTTACACCACTGAGTCTCTGCGTGAAATATGTGATATCTGGGAAAAACACGGCAGTGGGCTAACCAATATGCACGGATCAACCGGGGATATTATTTTGCTTGGCACGAAAACCGCAGAATTGCAGCCGACTTTTGATGAATTGAGTGATGCTGGCTATGATCTGGGAGGTTCAGGCTCAGATTTGCGTTCACCCAGTTGCTGCGTTGGACCGGGTCGTTGTGAATATGCTTGCTATGACACTTTGAATATGTGCTTTGATCTGACCAACGAATTCCAGGATGAATTACACCGTCCTATGTGGCCTTATAAATTTAAAATTAAAATGTCCGGTTGCGCTAATGATTGTGTAGCCTCCATTGCTCGTGCCGACTGCTCAGTAATCGGAACCTGGCGCGATACCATCATTATCGACCAGGAAGAGGTAAGAGCTTACGCAGAAAGTGGCTTGAACATCCAAAAGGAAGTATGTGACAAATGCCCCACCCGGGCTTTGGAGTTCAATGCTGAGACCAAGGAATTGACTGTAATTGCTGAAGATTGCTCCCGTTGCATGCATTGCATAAATGTCATGCCCAAAGCCATCCAGCCTGGCAATGAAAGAGGTGCCACTATCCTGCTGGGAGGCAAATCAACGATCAATAAATCCGCCTTTATG
>CAZRMB010000400.1:0-2410 GCA_964600925.1 uncultured Syntrophomonas sp. | reverse complement strand
AAATTTTACGTTCCAGTTGCAGATGAGGGCCAAAAACACGGGATTCCCGGATAATGCCGGATAGGCTAAAATTCAGTTCGCCTACTTGCGGATCCGGTTGTTTAATGGAAGTGATTTCAGCCGGGATATTGCCAATGCGCCCATGCAATCCGCGCTCGCCAAATTCATCGGTTTCAGGACTCCCCATATAATTCAACCCACAGGTAGCCACCAGCCCGCCACCCCAGTTGCGCAGAAATTCAGCACCAGCCATGGCAGCGTGCTCCGGTGGCCGGATGCCGGCACGGGTAATCCAGGCCAGGCCGTATTGGTTGTAAAAAGCATCATTGATATCCATTCCCCGATCCAATACCACTTTATATCTTAAACCCGATCCGGTATTGATCCAGGCAATACGCACACCACGAGCGGCGCCGCTATCCAGCACCGATGTTTCTATACCGCCAAACTGAAGCGGATTACAAATTTTGTTATCCCAGTTACTCATATTCATATTAATAACTTAAGTTTCGCAGGTCTAATCCTGCCTAAATAGTTATCAAATATATTAAAAAAAGTAGCATGAAATTTTGTTTATTCCACTAATAATCAGTAAGTTAGTGGTACTTATAACAAACCTAAAATCATGCTACGGAATAAAAGTACAAAATATTTTTCAGAGATCGCTGACTTTTTCACCTCAGACCAAAAAGCAATTCTAAAAATTCTGGAACTATATCGGACGATGGGCATCAACAGTTTCCATATCGGAGTCAAGGACCACGCGCAAGGAAGATTCCGGAAGATGGACATACTGCTCTCGCTGTTATTAAGTCCTATTGCCAACACTGGGCAACCAAAGAACGGACAGATTGCCGGTTGGGTGAAGCAGTCATTAGATGCCGAAAAAGATGTTCTGTATCGGTTTATTAATGATAGCCGTTTACGATGGAGAAGCATCGTGTATGGGATTAACATTAAGTTGATGGATCGCATTGGCATTCATAAACACTCTGAAGCATGCCTGATTTTGGACGATACCGATTTTAAGAGAACCGGCTTTGCCATGGAAATGGTCAGCCGTGTCTGGTCGCATGTTGAAGGTAGATCCATTCTTGGTTTCAAAGGGCTTTTTCTTGGCTGGTGTGATGGGAAGAGCTTCCTTGGGTTAGATTATTCCATTCATCGTGAAAGGGGCAAGAACGAGAAGTATCCGTTTGGCCTTAAGCCGAAGCAGCTTGAAAAACAATACCATAAAGGCCGTCCGGTTAATAGTGCAGGCAACAAGAGGATCATGGAAGCTGACCAAAAGAAAACCGATGTTGGCATGAGCATGATCTGCAAAGCCCTGTTACGAGGCATTCCTTTTGGATATGTTCTCGTGGATAGTTGGTTCATGAGTGGTAAAATGGTCCAGTTCATCCTGAGCCTCTCTGGTGGTAAACACTTGCTGGGAATGGGTAAGATGGATAGAACCCTGTATAAGTTCCAGGACAAGGATATTACAGCCAAAGAGCTATGCAACAAACTGTCGCGGAAGAGGAAGGGGAAATGGAATCGTACCCTTCACATGACCTGTATTCAGGTTAACGTCTATTTGCAGGGAGTCCCGGTTTGTCTGTTTTACTACCGGAACACCAAGAAGGGCCCCTGGCATTTTTTAATCAGCACAGACTTGGAGTTGACCCCTTTGCAAGCATATCGACTTTATGCAAGACGCTGGAATATTGAAGTTTACTTCAAGGAAATGCGTTTGTTTTTTGGGTTGGATGATTGCCATTCGCGCGATTTTGATGCGCTCATTGCACGAACTTCTGTTTCTATGGTGGCCTATAATATGTTCAGTGTTGCCAAACGGCTCAATAGCTATGAAACCATAGGCGACCTCTTCCGCGAGGTCGCTGGTCAAATGGCCGAATTGACCTTGTCTGATCGAATCTGGTCCCTTATCCTGGATCTATTGGAATTAGTTTCCAAAATATTCGAGATTAATTTTGCTTCCCTTATCCAGAGCCTGATGCAGGAGGCTGACTCTGATTCAAAACTCCTGAGAATTATTAATTATTCCAGTGCCCATGCGGCCTAAAAAAGACATGCGAAACTTAAGTACATTTAATTGTTTTAGTGCATTTTTTGCCAGTAAGCCTCCGACAATTTCATAATAGGTTACCAGGCTTATCTCAATCATGTCATATTCCTGCAGGTAATTCTTAAAATTTCCAATAACGATTTCATCGCCTTTGAAATAATAAGATAAAATATCAGTATCAATGAGCACCCTATTCATCAATTCTCCTTCTGTTTCTCTGGCGATTGCTGATCAAGTCTTGGGTTAAGTCATTAAATACAGTATCGTCAATATCACTCCAAGCTCCCGCAAATGAGAGAGTTTTTGATTTTTGAATGATACCTTGTTCAAGCTTTGAAACAA
>CAZRMB010000399.1:0-2425 GCA_964600925.1 uncultured Syntrophomonas sp. | reverse complement strand
GCTGCCATGTACTGACGCAGCATTTCGTCATCATGAACTACTTCCATGCCGCGTCCGCCCAATACATAGGAAGGACGTACCATCAAGGGATAGCCGATTCGGCCGGCAATGGTCAAGGCTTCATCAATATTTACCGCCATACCTGATTCAGGCATGGGTATGTCAAGACGTTCCATGATCTGACGGAAACGGTCACGATCTTCAGCCAGATCGATCGTTTCCGGTGTGGTACCAAGGATGCGCACGCCTGCCTGGGCCAGTTCTGCAGCAATGTTCAGCGGCGTCTGACCGCCAAATTGGATGATCACACCCAGCGGTTTTTCTTTTTCATATATACTGAGCACATCTTCCACCGTCAGCGGTTCAAAATACAGTTTATCCGAGGTGTCATAGTCGGTGGAGACGGTCTCCGGATTGCAATTGACGATCACCGTTTCATAACCAAGATCTCGCAGCGCAAACGCAGTATGAACGCAGCAATAGTCAAACTCGATGCCTTGTCCAATGCGGTTGGGGCCGCCTCCCAGAATCATAACTTTGGGATGGTCGCTGGCGACAGTTGTATCGGGCGCGTTGTAGGTGGAGAAATAATAGGATGCATTTTCAACACCGCTGACCGGTACCGCTTCCCAGGCTTCTTCCATTCCCAGTGCAATACGTTGCTGGCGTAGGTTGACTTCTTTTTCATCCAGCAACATGGCCAGATAACGGTCAGCAAAACCGTCTTTTTTGGCCTTGATAAGCAGTTCGTCCGGTAAATGTTGGCCTTTATAGGAAAGGATTTCTTCTTCCAACTGTACCAGTTCTTTCATCTGTTCAATGAACCATGTCTTGATGTAAGTCAGATCGGAAATCTGTTTTACATCAGCACCTTTACGCAGGGCTTCGTACATAATAAACTGTCGTTCACTGGTGGGTTCAGCCAGCATGGAAAGTAGTTCTTCCAATGAAAGAAGGTTGAAGTTTTTGGCAAAACCCAGTCCGTAACGGTTGATTTCCAGGGAACGGATGGATTTCTGAAAAGCTTCCTTATAGTTCTTGCCGATACTCATTACCTCACCGACCGCACGCATTTGCGTACCCAAACGGTCAAGTGATCCGGGGAATTTTTCAAAGGCCCAGCGGGCAAACTTAATAACCACATAATCGCCGGAGGGGGCATATTTGTCCAGGGTTCCTTCCTTCCAGTAGGGGATCTCATCCAGGGTCATCCCTGATGCCAGCATGGTTGAAACCATAGCGATAGGAAATCCGGTGGCTTTGGACGCCAGTGCTGAAGAACGCGACGTACGCGGATTGATTTCAATAATGACGACCCGATCGGTTTTGGGATCGTGGGCAAATTGCACATTGGTGCCGCCTACCACTTCAATGGCTTCCACAACTGAATAGGCGTATTTCTGCAGACGTTCCTGCAATTCCGGGCTGATGGTCAACATCGGCGCGGAACAGAAGGAATCGCCGGTATGAACTCCCATGGCGTCAATATTCTCGATAAAGCAGACCGTGATCATCTGGTTTTTGGCATCACGCACCACTTCCAGCTCGAGTTCCTCCCAGCCAAGTACGGACTCTTCAACCAGGATCTGTCCGACCAGACTGGCAGCAATACCGCGGTTGGCAATGATCCGCAGTTCTTCTACATTATATACCAGGCCTCCGCCGGTACCGCCCATGGTATAGGCAGGACGGATGACGACCGGATAGCCCAGATCAGCCGCGATGACTTCCGCTTCTTCAACGGAGTAGGCCGGTTTGCTTTGAGGCATATCAATGCCAAGGCGATTCATGGTATCCTTGAAGGCGATACGGTCTTCACCGCGTTCAATGGCATCAATTTGCACGCCGATTACTTTGACATTATATTTTTCTAAAACACCCGCCTGGCTTAATTCAGAACAAAGGTTGAGGGCTGACTGGCCGCCCAGATTGGGCAGAACGGCATCGGGACGTTCCTTGGCAATGATGTCGGTGATCCGCTGCAGATTCAAAGGCTCAATGTAGGTAACATCAGCAATGTTGGGGTCAGTCATGATAGTGGCGGGGTTTGAATTGACCAGAACGATTTGATAACCAAGTTTGCGAAGTGCTTTACAGGCCTGGGTTCCGGAATAATCGAATTCACAGGCTTGTCCGATAACGATCGGGCCGGAACCAATGATGAGAATCTTATTAATGTCAGTACGCTTCGGCATTTTTTACCTCCCATTCCATGTGACAGTTTTTGGGTAATTGATTACAGGGTTCATTTCTAACTATTAATAATAACAAATTGTACAATGTTATTGTATTTATATTTAATGAATACAGTATATTTTAACCGGAGCGCTGAATATCATAAAAAAAAAAGCCTGCGAAGAGAAACAGATCGTCACTTCATCAGGCTGATAGTTGATTCGATGAGGGAAAAAACCGGAAAGCAATG
>CAZRMB010000398.1:0-2429 GCA_964600925.1 uncultured Syntrophomonas sp. | reverse complement strand
ACTCTTACCAGCCTTTCCAGGCATACATTGCCACCGGCAAGTATCCGTTTACCCGCTTTATGTACGCGCTGATATCCGAACCCCGGGCCGGACTTGGCTCAGGTTTTACGTCATTTGTTGCAAGCGACAAGGGACAGCGGATAATTCAAAAGACAGGTGTGCTGCCTGTTACTCAACCTGTAAGATTAGTGCATGTTACGGATCAATAAGAGAAATGTCATTCAGTAGCCTGATACTCAAATAGTAATAAAAAGTTAATCGCAAAAATTATGAAATACCTTGTAAACGTGTTCCTTCTTTTGCTCATGACGGCACTCACGGTTTCCGCGCAGGAAAATGGTAAAGTGCAGAGAATGATGGAGATGGAGCAATACAATAAAGCAAAATCATTGCTTAAGGAAAATCTGAAGAGCGCGAACACTGCCGAAAACTGGTATCTGCTCGGTAAAGTTTATGTGAAGCAGGCAAAAGCCGATTCAGCGAGGTACTGTTTTTCGATGATTGAAAAGGCTGATCCGAAAAGTAACCTCGTTCAGGTTGGTAAAGCTATTACTGCAACCATCGATGGCAAGAATGCCGAAGCCCTGGCTATCCTCGATAAAACAAGGAAGGTTGCATCTTCTGCCAAAGAAGTAGAAACGCTGCTTGCGGTAGCCGAAACCATGGTAATGGCAGGCGATTCAGCCAACTGGCCTGAAGTGCTGGCCGATGCTTCGCAGATTGAGAAAAAATCAATCACTCCGTATCTGGTTGGCGCCAAATTATATTCGTTTCTGGCTGACAAATACAACCACCCGTTATACTATGGAAAGGCATCAGGCAGGTATGAGCAGGCTCTTTACCTGCGACCCGACAATGAAGACGCTTTGACCGGGCTCTCAGATATTTACGTCATTACACGAAATTTCTCCTCTGCTGAAGATAAACTCTCCGCCGTGCTCACAGCCGATTCCTCATATATTCCGGCCTTAAAGAGTTTGGGCGAGCTTTCATATACACTTGGCAAATACGATGCAGCCAGCCGGACCTTCGGCAGATATATCAGCCTGGCAGAATACAGCAGGAAAGATTTGGCCAGGTATATCAACATACTTTACTTCAATAAGGAGTATGCCAAAGCAGGGGAACTCATCAGCAGTATGCTCGCTGATGACCCTTCAAACCCTGTGTTGCTCCGACTGAAAGGTTATACCTCTTTCCAGTTAAACAAAGATGCTGATGGCCTCGATGCCATGAAAAAATTCTTCGAACTCCGGTCGGTAGTTGATACAAACAAGGTAATATTTACTGATTATGAGTATTATGGCCGGCTGCTCGGCCGTACCGGCAATGATTCGCTGGGGGTGATTAACCTTACGAAAGCTTACGAAATGGATACAACGCAGACCGGACTCCTGGAAGACATTGCAAGAATGTATGAGAAACAGAAGAAATACCAGCCGGCTGTGGATTATTTCGGGAAGTTCGTAGATGCAAAAGAGGGCAATGTTCCATCGGCCGTATATTTCAGCATGGGAAAAGATTACCTGGTACTGGCTAACCAGACCTCCGGCACATCCGACTCGCTTTTAAGGCCGGTCCATCTCATACAGGCCGATACGGCATTCAGCCGGGTGGTAAGGCTTTCACCAAACTCATACCTGGGTTATCAGTGGCGCGCCAGGGTGCTTGCAAGCCTTGATCCTGAAACTACCCGGGGACTGGCTAAAAGTGATTATGAAAAAACGCTCCTGGTGCTTGAACAAAAGAACGACAAGCAAAAATATGCCAACGACCTGATTGAAGCATACCGCTACATGGGTTACTATTATTACCTGAGGTTTGAAGAGGCGAAAAAAGTCAAAGACGAAGCGCTTAAGGAGGAAGCCAAAACCAATTCAATGAGCTACTGGCAAAAGGTGCTGGGTATTGATCCGGCAAACGATGTGGCGAAAAAAGCCTTAGCAGCATTGAAATAGAAGTCAGGCTAATTCCGGATCAACAATGGAAAAAGAAATTCTGATAATGGTCAACTCCGATAACAGGTTTGTATTGCGATTACTTTCCCTGTTATCTGAGTTCACTCTGAACGAAGGCCGCCCACAACGTCCCGGGCGGCCTTTTTAAAGCATTTGTCATAATAGGACAAAAGCGGATTGAGATGGCAGGTTTTGTTTGCGATTACTTTTCCTGGCATCCGGGTTCGCTCAATGCGAAGGCCGCCCAACGTCCCGGGCGGCCTTTTTTAATCTCGTTCTTGTCAACATTCTTATAATGAGGACTCAAAGAGAAAAGTGCGATTACTTTCCTGTTGGAATATAACAGGCAAATGTAAACTTATTTTCTTTAAAATGCTGGTGGAATTATGATTGAAGGACAGACAACAAAACAACGTGATTATCGCAAAATACCCGCATTACTGGTATGTAAGCGTTCCGGGACAAGCTGCC
>CAZRMB010000397.1:0-2432 GCA_964600925.1 uncultured Syntrophomonas sp. | reverse complement strand
AGATGATTTCAACTTACAGCACCTTGCTTAAAAATGACTGGGTACGTGGATTGGTGGGATTATCAAAGATCTGCGCCGGAGTGCCCTCTTCCATAATGACCCCTTCGTCCATAAACAGTACCCGGTGGCCTACTTCACGGGCAAAACCCATTTCATGGGTAACCACTACCATGGTCATGCCTTCGTGGGCCAGATCCTTCATTACTTCCAGTACTTCGCCTACCATTTCCGGATCAAGGGCAGAGGTAGGCTCGTCAAAGAGCATCACCTTGGGTTGCATGGCCAGGGCCCGGGCAATGGCGACCCGCTGTTTCTGACCACCGGACAACTGGTTGGGGTAAACGTTGGCCTTGTCCACCAATCCTACTTTGCGCAACAGGGTCATGGCACGTTCATTAGCCTCATCCGGGCGTATTTTCAATATCTTGGTCGGCGCCAAGGTAATGTTTTCCAGAGTCGTCTTGTGAGGAAAAAGATTGAATAACTGAAATACCATGCCCACCTGTTGACGGATCAGATTAATGTCGCTGCTGGGATGGGTAATATCCTGACCATCGATGAGGATATCACCGGACTGGACCGTTTCCAGTTGGTTGATGCAACGCAGCAAGGTACTTTTCCCGGAGCCGCTGGGTCCGATGACGCAGACAACTTCCCGGGGAGCAATATAACAGTTGATCCCTTTGAGCACTTCCAAATGCCCAAAGCTTTTGTAAACGTTTTTGATCTGAATCATTCGGTCGCCAGCCTCCTTTCCATGTAATCACCAAACATGGCCAGCAGTTTTGTGATAATAAAATACATAATTGCCACTGTCCCCCAGACCCAGGCCGGTTCATAACTGCTCGCGTAGATCAGTTTTCCGCGCAGAGTCAGTTCGGAAACGGATATGATCGATACCAGGGATGTATCCTTTAACATGGCGATAAATTCATTAATCAACGGCGGTATCACAACTTTGTAGGCCTGGGGCAGAATAATATACCACATGGCCTGACGCTGATTCATCCCGAGCGAGCGGCCGGCTTCCATCTGACCTTTGTCAATGGCCTGAATTCCAGCTCTTACAATCTCCGCAATGTAAGCGGCACTGTTCAAGCCGCAAGCAATAACCGCACTGGTAAAGGCGCCGATATCTCCAAACAACGGCAGTACGCCGAAGTACAGCAACAGGATCTGCACAAACAACGGAGTGCCGCGAAAGAAATCAATATAAAATGTGGCCAGGTAATAACCGATTTTAAACTGAGGATTCAGTTTCAACAATCCGAAGATCAAACCCAAAACCATGCCAATGGCCACAGACAGGATGGTAAGTTCAAGCGTCACCACCGCACCCATTAAAAATGAAGGAATATTTTGAGAAACGACTTCAAATCCGTGAATTTTCATCAGGTTTTGAAATATATCGATACCGAAGGTAAAAGGGACAAGTTGAGACATATAAACCTCCCTAAAAACATTATACAAATGATCTATTGAATTAATCTTGCCCGCGTTTTTAGATTTTATAAAAAAGTCCGCTCAGTTAACGTGCATAAGCACGCCTCATGCGCGGACTTTTTTCACGTTTTTCATAACACAGGTTAATGTAGTACGATTAGATTATTTACCAAACCATTTCTGGTAGATCTCATCATATTTGCCATTGGATCTGATGGAAGCCAGACCGTCATTGATAACTTTGAGCATTTCAGCATTGCCCTTCTTAATAGCAATACCATAGTGATCGTCGGCGGAGAAGAGGTCACCAACCATTTTGGTTTTTCCTTTGCCGTTGGTTTTGATATAGTACGCAGTTACAGCCTGATCATTAATAACTGCATCAACGCCGCCCTTTTCAAGCTCCATAAAGGCTTCGCCAATAGCATCAAAAGTTCTGATTTCCGTTTTGGCGTCTTTTGCTTTGACAGCATTGCAGGCGTCCGCTCCGATGGTTCCTACCTGTCCTGCAATTTTCTTGCCCTGCAAATCATCCAGGGTTTTGATGTCATTGTTGGCTTCGGCTACAGCAATAATCAAGCCGGCATCAAAATACGATTCAGAAAAATCAATTGATTTTTTTCTTTCATCCGTGATCGACATCCCGGAGATCGCACAGTCGGCCTTGCCTGCTTGCAGCGCAGGAATCAGTGAGTCAAACCCCATGTGGGTAATCTCAGCTTTGTAACCTTGATCTTCACAGATGGCTTTGATTATTTCGATGTCAAAGCCTACAAAATCGTTCCCCTCTTTGAATTCAAAGGGGGCAAAGCTTGCTTCTGTTATGATCTTCATTACCTTTTCCTGAGGTGCCTGCTGCTGTGCAGCCTCTTTTTTACTGCAGCCACTCATGGCCACTATGCCCACCAATAAGAGGGCGGCAACAAGAATTACCGTAAATTTTTTCAACTATGTACACTTCCTTTCTTTTCTATACCATTTTCTTAATA
>CAZRMB010000396.1:0-2444 GCA_964600925.1 uncultured Syntrophomonas sp. | reverse complement strand
TGGTCTGATGGCGGACGCAGTTTCATCTGTCTGCCCTCCACCCATACCAAAAAGGATGGAACCGTAATATCCAGAATCGTTGCATCTTTCGAGGATTCAACCATTGTCACCGTCCCCCGCCAAATGGTTAATTATATTGTAACCGAGTATGGGTGTGAATCTGTGAAAACCGCACCTACCTGGTTGCGGGCAGAGAAGATTATCTCGTTGGCGCATCCGGATTTCCGGGATGATTTGATCAAAGAAGCAGCAAAGAGAAAGATCTGGCGGCGTACCAATAAAATAGAGTAGCTTGTTAATGCCAGCGACCGGGTCCTTCACCAGCCCCCGGTCGCATCGTGCATTTATGAGATCAGTTCTGTAATGAATCATTGGCAGAATTGATTATATACCGGGCTAACGGAAAGCCCTTCTTCCGTCAGCCCGGCTGCTTTTTCTGGTAATTATAATAAATTATGTTCATTCAAATGCCGATATAGCGTGTTTCTGGATATACCCATGGCCTTGGCAACAGCGCTTTTGTTATATTGATATTTCACTAAATAATCAAGCAGCATTTGTTTTTCCAAACTTGAAACTGTGTTGGTATCCGGATGAGCTGACTCAGTTACATAGGGTTGCGCTTCATAATCCTCATCCACCAGGTATTCTGCGATCTGATCATAAGTGATCTTGTTCCCGGGCGCGAGCTGAACAGCCCCTTCAATGAGGTTTTGCAATTCCCTGACATTTCCCGGCCAGTTGTATTTCAAAAATGCTGCACATACGTCCGGCGCTAATGTTATGTGGGGTTTACCAAATCTCAGACAATACTTCTCGATAAATTTCTCTGCCAGTAAAATAATATCGTTGGCTCTCTCCCGCAAAGGGGGAATTGTCATTCTGATGACGGACAGCCGGTAATATAAATCACGTCTGAATCGATGGCGATTGATCTCATTGATCAAATCCTTGTTGGTTGCAGCAATGATCCGCACATCAACCGGGATAAGTTTGGTTCCCCCTAAACGTATAACTGCTTTCTCCTCCAGCACACGCAGCAAAGAAGCTTGCAATTCCAATGGGATATCCCCAATTTCATCCAGAAAGATGGTTCCTTGGTCAGCCAATTCAAATTTGCCTATATTACCACCTTTTCTTGCCCCTGTAAAAGCGCCCTCATCATAGCCAAAAAGCTCGCTGGCAATCAGGTCACGGGGCAGTGCGGCACAATTGATGGCCACATAAGGATGATCCTTTCTGGGGCTGGCATTATGCATTGCCTGGGCAATCACATCTTTTCCTGTGCCGCTTTCGCCCAGGAGTACAACGTTGGATGCGGATGAAGCTGCTGCCCGTGCTGTTTTGATAACATGCAATAATTTGGGGTCTTCCCCGATCACGTCTTTAAAGGTAAGTTTGGCCCCGTCTCCGATCCACTTTTTAACCAGCCGGTTAATGCGCTGGCTTTCTTTCACAATTACGACTGTTCCGCCCTCGGGAATATCCGGATTATTAAGTGGATTGCAGTTAACAATGCAATTGAGTGAGTTGTTTTCTTTCGTTATCAGTTTGAAATTTTCATCGATCAAGGTACGGCCTTGGGTGACTTTATTGATGAAGTAATGGTTTTCGGGGTTGTTGCCCAATAAATCATAAATATTACAGCCCACCAGGTTCTGACCGGGAAGCTGAAGAATCTGCGCACAACAATCATTCATAATGGTAATATCTCCGTTGGAGTCCAGCACCAAAACTCCTTCAGACATTGATTCCATTACGGTTTTATTGTATTGATTCAGCCTTACCAGGACCATGGTCGACATAATATTCTTGGCCGCGACTACAACCATCCCCAAGGTATGGTTACTGACTTTATTAAACGGAGCCGCCAGAGAAAGGCAGCCGCAAATCTTGCCGTTATCAATGATCGGGGCACTGGATGATGCAGATACATGTGAAAACAGGCAGAAATGTTCATAACCGAAAACCGATATAGGTTTGGCCAGATCCATACATAATGCTCCCGCATTGGTTCCGACCAAATTTTCGGTCCACATGGACCCGGCAATAAAATGGGCTGATTTTGCCCATGCCAGAGACTCAGTATCTCCGATTACTTCCAACAAACGACAGTTGGCATCTGCCAGCGCAACCACAAAACCGGTTCCGGCCACAAATTCATTTAGATCCTTCATAACCGGATTGCTGATGTTTATTAAATATTGGGATTCCAGGCGGGCCTGGTTAAGCTCATTGTGGGTACAGATGTAAGCATTCTCTCTTAAGTACGGGTCTACGTCGGCGTCAATACTCCGCTCCCAGGAGTATTTGATTTCGGGTCTTAGCGTATCCCTGAGATTAGGGTTGTTATGCATTTGCATCCATCTCTTGCGCATTTCAGCATTATCCATATGATCATTCCTCGTTACACTATGTTAGTTGATCTTGGATAACATTATATA
>CAZRMB010000395.1:0-2454 GCA_964600925.1 uncultured Syntrophomonas sp. | reverse complement strand
CCATGACAAAAACCGGCGCCCAGCAATATCCCGACAAAAATAAATTTTCATTGCAGGGATTTTATAAATCTGCAGCCGGATCAGAAATTTCGCTGGGCGCTATGAGCGTTCCCCAGGGATCTGTAAAGGTTACAGCAGGCGGTATCCCATTGACAGAAAATGTCGACTACACGGTAGATTATACCATGGGAAGGGTAAAAATCATCAATGAAGGCATTTTAAATTCAGGAACGCCTATCAATATTTCTCTCGAAAATAACAGCACGTTCAGCATACAAACTAAAACGCTCATGGGCCTGCGTTTTGATTATATGATCAATAAAAATTTCAACATTGGCGGTACGGTGCTGAACCTGACGGAAAAACCGTTGACGCAGAAAGTAAATTTTGGAGACGAACCTATATCGAATACCATCTGGGGTGTTGATGGGTCTTATTCAACCGAGGCACGCTGGCTCACAAAACTTGTTGATTTGATCCCGCTGATAGAAACCAAAGCCGTTTCAAATGTCAGCATCAATGCCGAATTTGCCAACCTGATCCCCGGCCATTCCAGGGCTATTGGCAAAACAGGGACTTCATACATTGACGATTTTGAAAGCAGCAAATCAACCATCGACCTGAAAAATGTCGGCAGCTGGTTTCTTGCCAGCACTCCGCAAAACCAGCTTGATCTGTTTCCGGAAGCCGTTGCCACCAGCCAACTCGGGTTTAACTACAACCGGGCAAAACTGGCATGGTATGTCATAGACCCTTCTGTGTTCTATCGCAACAACAACCAACTTCCTCCGAATATTACCAACGATGATATTTCCAACCATTTTACGCGCGAGGTTTACGAACAGGAGGTTTTTCCAAATCGTCAGCCGGCAAACAATTTACCATCAAACATCGCGGTACTCAACCTTGCTTATTACCCAAAAGAACGCGGTCCTTATAACTATGATGTAGATGGCTCCGAAGGCTTTTCTTTGGGTTTAAATGCCGACGGAACTCTGGTTGGTCCTGATTCACGATGGGGCGGTATCATGCGGCGTATCGAATCCACCGACTTTGAAGAAACCAACATAGAATATATCGAATTCTGGATGATGGATCCTTTTGTCTACGATCCCGGCGCTACCGGCGGACAGATTTATATTGACCTGGGTGACGTTTCAGAAGATGTGTTGAGAGACTCCAGAAAAAGCATAGAAAATGGCTTGCCACCAGACGGCGATACCACTGGTGGAGTTGTCGATCAGACCATTTGGGGACTAGTGCCAAATTTGCAACCGCTTACCAATTCTTTTGATAATAATGAAGCGGCCCGCCCTTTCCAGGACGTCGGCCTCGACGGATTGTCAGACGCAAATGAAAATACATTTTTCAGTAACTATATTAATAATATCATCACCCATTTCGGGACAGGTTCCGGCGCATATCAGAACGCTGTGGCAGACCCTTCGGCCGATGATTTTTATTATTTCAGAGGCACTCAAAATCCTGACAACCAAAAATCCATACTTCAGCGTTATAAAAATTATAACGGTACTGAAGGTAACTCCCCTACGGACGCACAAACTCAGGAAAAGTACGGGGTTAATTACCCAATGCAGTCGACCACCATTCCCGACGGAGAAGACATCAACAGGGACAACACCCTAAGTGAAGGTGAGCGGTATTTCCAGTACCGTATTGACCTGACCCCAAGCAAAATGGTTATCGGACAAAACTACATTGCCGACATTCTTGACGCATCCACCGGAAGGCTGCCAAATGGTACCTCCACCACCGTTAAATGGTATCAGTTCAAAGTACCTGTTCAATCTCCGGATAAAATTATCGGAGGAATCCAGGATTTTAAATCTATCCGCTTCATACGCTTGTTTATGCGCGGTTTTACCGATTCTGTCATCTGCCGTTTTGCAACCTTAGACCTGGTTCGCGGCGACTGGAGAAGATATAATTACAGCCTGCTCAGCCCGGGCGAATATATCCCGAATGACGACCAGACCCTGACAACATTTGATGTCTCGGCTGTTAACCTTGAAGAAAACGGACAACGCTCACCGGTTACTTATGTGATTCCTCCGGGCATCGAACGTGAAATTAATTACCAGAGTACGACGATGCAGCAGCTCAATGAGCAATCCTTATCCATGAAAGTCTGCAACCTGATGGACGGCGATGCAAGAGCTGTTTATAAAACCTGCGATTTCGACATGCGTAAGTTTAAAACGCTGAAAATGTACGTTCATGCCGAGGCGACAGGCAATGAAGCAGCCGTTCATGATGGGGACCTTACGGTTTTCATACGGCTTGGTTCGGATTTTAAAAGTAATTATTATGAATACGAGCTGCCCCTGGAATTTACTTCCTGGTTTAACAGCGATCCCGAGGCGATTTGGCCGGAACATAACAGGATGGAAATTAATCTTGACGATCTGGTGGAAGCAAAAAAAACAAGAAACA
>CAZRMB010000394.1:0-2455 GCA_964600925.1 uncultured Syntrophomonas sp. | reverse complement strand
CGACAATCATACTAACTCTTGGAAAGCGGGGATTTGTTATAGGAGTGTTATGGAATATCACGAATACGCGAATTTGTTTCCAATGATGAATAAGGATGAAATCGCTATATTATGCGATGATATGCGGGCAAGCGGTTATGATACCGCCTGCCCTATTGTTTTGTATTCAGGCAAAATTCTTGACGGTCGAAACAGACAACTTGCTGCTGATACCGTTGGTGTGACGGCCAATTACATCACCTTTGAGGGCACAGATCAGGAAGCACTCGAGTTTGTAATAAGACATAACCTTCATCGCCGCCACCTGAACGAAAGCCAGCGGGCGGTGATTGCGAGCAAATTGGCGAATATGCCGAAACATATACATAAAACTGATATGCAAATTTGCATATCACAGCCTGAAGCTGCGGCCATGATGAATGTTTCGCCGCGCACCGTTGCAACCGTGAAGGCAGTGGAGCGTGACGCGCCGGAATATATACCGCTTATTGAAAGCGGCGAGATGACAGTCAACAGGGCACAAACCGAAATGAAGCGCACAAAGATCATTGAAAAACTGAAAGACATTGAAGCGGTAGAGGCTAAATCCATAGCAGGATTATTTGACGTGATTACGATTGACCCACCCTGGCAAATGGAAAAAATCGAGCGATACGTAGCGCCAAATCAGGTTGCGTTTGATTATCCAACAATGGCGCTGGAAGAAATCAAAGCACTACAGTTGCCATGTGCAGATAATTGCCATGTTTGGTTGTGGACTACGCATAAGTATCTTCCGTTCGCGTTTGATATTCTCAAAGAATGGGGTCTGAAGTATGTATGTACTTTTGTTTGGCATAAGCCAGGTGGATTTCAGCCTTTTGGACTTCCACAATACAATTCAGAATTTTGTTTATACGCACGCAAGGGAACGCCGATATTTACTGAAACAAAACAATTCAACACCTGCTTTCAAGCGCCGCGAGGTGCTCACAGCGAAAAGCCTAATGAATTTTATGACATGATTAGGCGCGTAACTGCTGGCAGGCGATTAGATATGTTTAATAGACGTAAAATCGAAGGCTTCGAAACTTGGGGGAATGAAGCAAAATGACAACTTATTCACTAACTAACTTTGATGATGACATAAAAAGAGGCAAACTTGGTGAAGATATATTTGCACAAGATTTCCTTCAATTTCTAAATATAAATTACGAAAACGTAACGAATAAACAAGGTTTTATGGTTATTGACACAGACTTTGCTTCTCTCGTCGGTAGTTATGAAATAAAGACAAATTATAAGGATGATAAACAAATAATTATCGAAGAATACACTAATATTAACAAGGCTTACGGGCCAATAAGTTTGGGATGGTTTTACAAGTCAAAGTGCGATATCCTGGTATTTATCAGTAAGGAAACAAGAGCAATGATACTGATACCATTCACGCCTGAATTTAAGAGCGCTTACGAACATATCAAGGAAAACTATAAACTCAATTTTAACAGCGTGTCGCAAAATAGAACGGGGGATCATTGGCAATCTGCATACCGGCGTATTCCACTTCAGGCAATAAGCGGTTACTTTGCGTTTTATCAAAAAGTAAGTAACGCACGAGGCTATCAACAGGAAGGAGACGCATTCTAATGGGAAGAATGATACACGCGTCAATGTGGGAAGATGAGTTTTTTACCTCAATGCCGTTATTTGACAGGCTATTGTGGATTGGTCTAATCACGGCTTGTGCAGATGACCAGGGGAGATTACAAGACAGTCCGGCGATGATACGGTCAAAAGTATTTCCAGTAGACGATATTCCTATATCAGAAATATCAGATGGACTTGATCGGTTCTGTAAAGACGGAAAGGTAATCCGCTATATAGCCGGTAAGCATAAGTGCATACAGATTGTTAACTGGTGGAGACACCAGAAGCCGCAATGGGCAGCGAAATCAATTTATCCGCCGCCTGAAAATTGGACAGACAGAATCCGATTCCATATTACACAAAAAGAGATTGCTATGCTTAACTGGAAGGAACCTGGCGGATTTCCAATTGGCTATATAGAAGCCTACCTAGACGACTATAAAGACGACTATAAAGACGGCAAGCTTCCTCAGGAAGTTAAGTATGATGTTAAAGGTGACGGAGAAGGTGAAGAAGAAGACGATGGAGACGGTGACCGGCAAAATAGCGCTCCTTCTCCTGCTCCCTATCCTGCGCCTAAAGACTACCAATTCTCGACCGGATGGCAGGTACGAGTGTTCTCGAACGTGACTGGCATACCTGGCATTCCTGGTACTGACATGCCGCGGGTGTTTGAGGCACTTGACGCTCTGCGTGGTAGGTATGCGACCGAGCAGGAGCTGGAGCAGTACCTGATTCCGTATTTCCAGAATTGGATTAACCGCAAGACGAAAGACGGGAGGCGCTATTCGCGGTCGAATTGCGCCTGGTTGTACGACCTGGCTGT
>CAZRMB010000393.1:0-2467 GCA_964600925.1 uncultured Syntrophomonas sp. | reverse complement strand
GCTGATCGATCCATTTAATTCTTTCCCCATAAACAAGGTTGGAATAATCCTGATTCTCCATTACAAAATCCCTCCTTTCATTTCAATTTAATGAATTTATTATAACACTATACGTTAACAAATTACAAATAACGGAATTTTCAAACGATAAATATGTCGAATTAACACGTTGTGACGATTCTGGTTATTGACGGGCGGATATTCCGCTCCGTTTGTCTTGCCTGATTATATCGCCCGCATCCGATTTGCATTATATGTCGATATCACAAATCAATATATTCCCATTGTCCATGCTGATGATTCATTTCCGAACGGAATAAGAGCACATGGTTCATCTGATTATGAAATGCTTGAAATGGAGTTTTAATAAGAAGAATTCAGGATCTTTCACAATGAAAATATTTTCTCAAAGTGTGCCTGCTTGACTCATAATAAGCCAAAATGGCAAAATCAAAGAAAATTTCGCAAAATCCTGTGAATAATTGTTCGTATTATTTGAATGACAATATAAGGGAGTCAAACAATGACGAAAATTAAAAATTAATCTGCAGAACATGAACAGAAATTTAATTTCATATCCTGGCACAATATTTGCGACTAAATATATTTGGACAATAAAACTACCTTAACCTATGCCTGCCGGGGGAGGGAGGGGGACCCGGATTAATCACAAACTTAGTGAAATATATCAAGTGATATTACGGCTTAAGAGTGTGATTAAAACCCCGGCAGGCTTAACGACTATATTATGGTTAACAGTGACAAATATTTTGTAACAGGAAAGGCAGGTGGAACCGGCGCATCATGCTTGTCAGCGTTGCATAGGAGCGGGCTGGTCAGGTAATGAGAGTGTTGCCGGGTATAAGAATGGCGCGAGATTATTCACAAATGTACAAAGAAAAACTGATCAGTGCTGAGAATGCAGCAAAATTGGTGAAACCAGGAGATATGATCGATATCGGATTGTTTAACGGCAAATCGGTAGAGTTTGTCAAAGCCCTGGCCGACCGTAAAGATGAGCTGAGTGATATTGTTCTGCTTACTTCGGTTACCATGCCCCCCATTCCGGAAGTCATTACCAAAGATCCAAAGGGTGAAGTATTCACCTATCTGGATTATCATTTCAGCCCCATCAGTCGCATATTACAGGAAAAGCGGCCTAACGTCTTTTATAACCCAACCCAGTTCGGCGAATCAGAAAACTGGTTTGAGCTGAAGCATAATGATCCGGACAAGATCGGTACCAGATTCCGCGATATAATGATCACCCGTGCTACTCCTATGGATGAAAACGGATATTTTAATTTTGGCTTGAACAATGGGGTTACCTTTGAGCTGTTGACCACATCCAAAATTGCCATGGTAGAGACCTGTGAGGACATGCCGCTCTGTTTTGGAGGTACCCGGGAGCGGGTCCACATTTCGCAGATCGATTATATCATCGAGGGCGGTCCTGATTCAAAGGTGGCCCAAATGCCGGCAGCGCAGCCAACCGAGATCGACAAACAGATCGCCGGCCATGTGCTGAAACATATTAAGGATGACTGCACAATACAACTTGGTATCGGCGGTATGCCCAACGCCCTGGGCAAAATCATCAGCGAAACAGATCTGAAGAATCTGGGCGGACATACAGAAATGCTGGGCGAAGCCTATATGGATATGATGGAATCAGGCCGGATGAACAATGCCAGAAAAACGCTGGACCGGGGCAAAACGAGTTATACATTCGCGGCCGGCAGCCAGGAATTATATGACTGGATGGATCGCAATACTGCCTTGGCTTCATACAATGTTGAATATATAAACAACCCGCTGAATCTGGCCCGGATCGATAATCTGATTTCCATCAACCAGGCCTTGGAAGTCGATCTTTACACGCAGGTCAGTGCAGAGAGTACAGGCTACCAGCAGATTTCCGGCAATGGCGGAATGCTTGACTTTGTACTGGGATCCTTTTATTCCAATGGGGGACGCAGCATCATCTGCCTGCCATCCACCCATTCCGACAAGAGCGGCAAGTTGACCTCAAACATCGTACCTTTCTTCAAGGAAGGGACAGTTACCACTGTACCCCGCCATAGCTGCAATATCATCGCTACCGAATATGGCTGGGTTTCATTGAAAGGTGACAGCACCTGGCTGCGGGCAGAGAAGATTATTTCCCTGGCACATCCCATGTTCCGCGACGAATTGATCAAAGAAGCGGAGAAACGCAAACTCTGGCGCCGCAGCAACAAAATAAGTTGACAGTGGGGACAGTCCTTTTTGTCAACTATCTGTTTAAAAAAATCAATCAAAGTCAAAACACTCAGCACGCAAAAATCCCCGGAATTTAAATCCGGGGATTTTCAATTGGGGGATTTATGCGGAATTTTTATTGGATATCGATTCGGTAACTTTCCGGTGTTGCCGGCCTGGTTTTAGGGAGTGTGATCTTCAGAATACCGTCTTTATAATCAGCTTT
>CAZRMB010000392.1:0-2475 GCA_964600925.1 uncultured Syntrophomonas sp. | reverse complement strand
GCATCCCTGCCCACCAATACAGTACCGATATCTCTTGCCAGGTCTCCGGTTCTGGACATTAATTCCCGGAATCGTTCATCGGTAATATGGGAGTGTTGGACCACAAAATTGACAACTCTGTCCTGCATTTTATCAAGATACTCATATGTTTGCGGAACACCGATGACCAGACCGGTCAGCCGGATAGGATGGATCGTCATCGTTGCCGTAGGAGCAATAAAGGTATAGTCTGTACTGACTGCGATTGCAGACCCAATTGAATGTCCTCCACCCAAAACAATGGAAACAGTAGGTTTGGACAAACTGGATATCATTTCTGCAAGGGCAAGTCCTGACTCCACATCCCCGCCTACCGTATTAAGCACCACCAGCAAACCTTTAATATTTGGATTTTCTTCTACTGCTACGAGTTGTGGAATGACATGCTCATATCGGGTTGTCTTGTTTTGGGGTGGCAAGACCATATGTCCTTCCACCTGTCCGGCTATTGTCAGACAATGTATGTCAGTCTTAAAACTGGGAATTTCTATTTGACCCAGTTCTTTTAGATTCTGTAGCTTGTGATTTTCCTGGTTTTCCTGAGTTTCAGGGTCAAATTCAGGATCAGCGGGCAAATCTGTCAAAGCAAAAACTCCTTTCACCTATCATTCATCTATGAGCTTAGATTTGCCTGCCGTTAATGAAAAAATACGCCATTAACAAAAAAAGAGTCAGGAGAATTTTACTCCTGACTTCTAATACTAATATTTAGACTTCCATGATTATGGGCAATATCATCGGTCTTCGGCCGGTTCTTTCATATAAGCTTTTACCCAGCTTCTCCCTGATCTGCGTTTTGATCAGTGCCCATTCGGTTATGTTTTTCTGGAAACATATATCCATGGCTTCTCTGACTTTGAGTTTGGCACTCTCGATCAGTTCTTCCGATTCACGTACATAAACAAACCCGCGGGTAACAATATCAGGGCCGGCAACCACCTCGCCTATCTCCTTGTCAATGGTTACTACCACAATCATAATTCCATCTTGGGACAGCTGTTTGCGGTCACGCAGTACAATGTTACCTACATCGCCAACTCCCAGACCGTCGATCAATACTTTGCCGGCGGTCACTTTGCCGGTAATGCTGGCTTTTTTCTTGCCAATTTCAATGATCTGCCCATTTTCAGCAACAAACACCCTGGAGCGTGACATTCCCAAACTTTCGGCAAGGTGGGCATGCTTCATCAAATGCCGGTATTCGCCATGAACCGGGATAAAATATTTTGGTTTAATGAGATTTAAAACGATTTTCAGTTCTTCCTGGGAAGCGTGACCGGATACATGTACACCGCTCGTCTTCTCGTATATGACTTCTGCACCTTGCTTGTACAATAAATCAATCGTTCTGGATACAAGTTTTTCGTTGCCGGGTATCGGTGTGGCGGAAATAATAACCGTATCACCCGGCAGTATTCCTACCCAGCGGTGATCAGCCGAGGCTATGCGCGTCAGTGCGGACATTGGTTCACCCTGGGATCCGGTCGTAACCACTACCATTTTATCAGAAGGATAATGTTCGATTTCTTCCATTTCGACCAGAATCCCTTCAGGTATATCCACATACCCTAAAGCACTGGCTATCTTCACATTATTGATCATGCTGCGGCCAACGATTGAAACTTTGCGGCCAAATCTTTCTGCCGTTGTAATTACCTGCTGAATGCGGTGTATATTGGAGGCAAAAGTCGTTACAATGATCCTGCCGGTACATTTGCCGAAGAGTTCCTCAAAAGTTTGTCCTACTACTTTTTCGGACATGGTAAAACCATTGCGGTCGGCATTCGTACTGTCAGACATCATGACCATAACGCCTTTTTCGCCCAACTCAGCCATTTTGCCAAAATCGGTTACCTGGCCGTCTACAGGAGTTTGGTCGAGTTTAAAATCACCGGTGTGCAAAACGATCCCGATGGGCGTATGAATCGCCAAGCCCATACAGTCAGGGATACTGTGACTTACCCTGAAAAATTCAATTTCAAAAATGCCAGCTTTGATTTTGTCCCGCGGCCGGACAATATTCAGTTGGACATTTCCCAGATTCTGTTCTTTCAGCTTTCCTTCCACAATTCCGATGGTAAGCCGGCTGCCATAAACTGGAGGATTTATTTCCCGCAGTACGTAAGGCAGCGCACCCACATGATCCTCATGTCCATGGGTCAGAAGGATAGCCTTTACTTTCTCTTTATTTTCTACCAGATAGCTAATGTCCGGAATGACCATATCGATACCCAGAAGCTCATCTTCCGGGAACATAAGTCCGGCATCAATAACAACTATGCTATCCTGGTATTTGATTGCCATCATGTTCTTGCCGATTTCCCCCAAACCGCCCAGGGGAATTATCTGGATTCGTGCGTCGTCTGACACTCAAACACCTCCTTAATATTTAATTTGTAATCCAATAAAAAATTTATCCGCTCACAAATGTATGAT
>CAZRMB010000391.1:0-2479 GCA_964600925.1 uncultured Syntrophomonas sp. | reverse complement strand
AGCTTTTCGCAACTCAGCGTCCGGCAATTCCGTCATGACGCAGAAACAACGTTCGGATGCATAAAATGAAAAGAAAGTTGATATCCATCCTAATACTGATCACTTCGATTCTGTTGATGCTTGTCCTGCTGTCAACGCAAGGGGGATGCGGTTGTCATGCCTGGCAGTGGGGAGTTCCTGCCTTTTTCACGATTCAGGCTACTGAAGAATTTCCAATGCCTCCAGACCGACAGATGGTTTTCCACATTTGGAATATAATTGCTACTTTCACTGTGCTTTGTGTTCCTGTTTTCTTTGCAGGGTATCTATGGGGAAAACCAAACAAGAAGAAATCCGAACCAGGCAATCGAGAGGTACGGGAAACCCCGGCAGAAAAATTAACTGAGTAGGCGATGAACAAGGCGGTGTTTCCCGCCCCTCATCGCAGACGTTAGCACCAAAAAAGGAAAAGTAATGAACTTTGAAGAAATGACCGATCAGGAAATTGTCGATATTGCCAACCCAATCATGGACAACCTCATGGAGGCATCAACAGAAATTAACCACGCCCGGCACGTCGCAGATTTCACCGATAGAATTAAAAAAATATGCACAGAAGACTACCTCAAAAAAGTGTGTGAAGAATACCAGAGCAAAAACGGGTATTTTGCCAGTCGCGAGTTAGTGGCAGTCTTCAAGCGACCTAATGCAGCAGCCATTATATGGAGGCAGTTTTTCACAAAAGCTAAAGGCGAATACGTCGCGGAGATGCTTTTGGTCCATGATGGAGACAAATTCTTAGTTGATCACGTGATGGTTTTTTAAAAAATGCTAACCAGTCAAGTGAGCCTACGTGAAACTCGCCCTGTGTCTATGCGAAGCACAAGCCACGAGGCTCCTTTTAGACGTTCGGCAGGAAAAATATATGTACAAAGAAATTGAGCTAGACATCGATTTATCCAGTGATGAATTTTGTGAGATTTTGCGCACACAAATCGAAGATCGTTTAGACAAACTTGAGCCCTATCTCCTTGATGGCTTGTGGCAAAAGGGCGATCGGGCAGAATATTCTGAAGACACATTGGTTATTAACGAAATTACTCACAACTCGGGAAATGAGTACACAATGTACTATGAGTATGAGTGGTTTGCTTTTATGGGATGTAAAGATATGGATCATGGTGATACAGCTGACGGGTCTGTTGATTTCAAGTTTCAGAATGGTCGGCTCATCTTCAATTTTTTGATTTTAGAAAGACCTTCAACCGAAAATGAGCTTTAAACAGGCCGAACCAATCAAGTGACCCTACGTGATGAACGCCCGGCAATTAAGTTGAAGCACACGGCACGAGGGTCCTTTCAGACGTTGGGATCAGGTAGATAAATGGAAAATATTGAGCTCAAACCAAACCCTGCGAAGATCGGCACGAAAGTGTTTGTGACAACGTTCATCCTGTTTGCAATCAACACGGTTGTGCGATACGGGATGTTTGAAATGTCAGAAGTTTGGTTGTTTTTGCGCGGGAGAGCAATTGAGGCGCTTGTCGCAACAGCAACGTTCTCTTTGGTCTTGGCAATCCCTTATCTCCAAGGAAGATTTAACATTTGCCTTACAGACACAACGCTCCGAGCTCCCGTAAAAAGGAAAAGATTTGAGTTTGCGAAACCCATCACCTTTCATTTGTCGGAAATACTGATAAACCGCTCTCTACGAGACCGGCTAATTGGCACACAGGTCGTAACCTCTAATGGAGAGCCACTGCAAATCCACTCATTTTTTTATGATCGCAAATCCATTTCCAAATTACTTGATGCAATTGAAGATCGACAGAAAACATAAAAATCCCAAAAGCGTTCACCCTATCGCTTGCTCCGCGCGCTCAGGGTGATCCGTGACGTTCTGCATGAAAATAATATGAAAACAAAATGTCATCTCTTTGCCGCAATGCTTCTCATCAGCTCTATGGCCTTTGGTAAAGCAGCGCTCATTCCCTTTGATGAAAAGGTTGCAGCATCAGATCTAATTGCCCGAGTTAAGATCATCTCAACTCATAAGATTGATGAGCCAGCAGAATATCTTTATTTAGCCAAAGCAGAGGTTCTTGATGGAGTAAAAGGAGCTACCACAGGTCAAATAATCGATCTGGAATTCCATAACGGGATGCTATGCCCAAACGTTACTTACATCATGGGAGATGATTGCATCATCTTCGCAGCAAAAATGGATAATGGTCACTACCACACAATTAATACCTATTTTGGAAAAATCGACATCAACCTCCTCAAGATGCCGGTTGGCAAGGATATTGAATTTGTTCCGGGAAAAGTTCTCGGCCTTGGTCATGATAGCTATGTTGTCTATACCGAGGCTGTGGCTGAGATAAAGAGAACAATGAATAAATAGGCAGAACCAGCGAAGTCAGCTTATCGGCGGCTCCGCCACCGAACGCTGCTTCGAGACGTTCGAATCAATAAAATGAAATATATGAAGCCATACTGG
>CAZRMB010000390.1:0-2481 GCA_964600925.1 uncultured Syntrophomonas sp. | reverse complement strand
TTATATACGTTTCTTTATGTTTGGAAAGAAGGTCCATCGCCGTCAGAGCGTCAAGAAGGATAGTCAGGCCCCGCAGATCGACATGCAGCCGGTCGGCAAGATCTTTTGCTGTTGATGGTGTTCCATCCAAATGAGTAAAAATATTCATCTCGGCCGCTGACAGCAGAATCCGACAAACAACGGTGACAAAGAATGGGGTCGCATCTTTAATATTGACAATTGCTGTGTGATTGAACGCTAGTTATGATTTGCAATTCTGTATAATGCCATTATATGCTCGGTGGAGAATTCGTCGTCTTGGAATCCAAATATTACGTTATTGCCTGTATTTTGAAAATATGCTATTTCGCGACGAAATTAACTGCCGGGGGCTATATTAATGAATGTACGGGTGCTGGGTTGTTCTGGTTCGCAGCCTTCTGATTATAATACGACCTGCTTCCTCATTGGACATAATGTTCTGGTCGATGCCGGCCGCGACCTCATCAAGCAGGCCGTCTTGGTCTTCAAGCTCATTTCCCGGCTCATTGAAATCTGCGAAAACGAATGCAACGCGAAAGAAAACGAAAACTGGCCGGGGCGGGAGATCGGCCGCAAAGCTGCCAATGAAGCAAGGCAGATTGCCGTGCAGCAGCTCAAACAGGTGCGCTATTTCTGTATACAGGCCCACTGGCTGACCGAGAGATTTCCCGACGCAAAACTCTGCGATGTCGAAGGCTTGGTCAAGCTGGTTTCCCGAGACGAAATCGAAGCCAACGACTGGTCGCTCACCCCCGCCGCTATGTCGGCGTCGTTCCCGAAGAGGAGGACGAAGAATTCGATTTTGAAGAAACCCTGCGGTAAATTCACGTGGGGCTGGAAGACCTCAACGCCGAAGCGGTAAAATTGGCGTCTCAGATCAGGAAGAATTTCGAGTAGCTGGGGATATGAAGTACTCGTGCAGGCGGTGCGAGAAATGCCGGAGGTTGAGATTATGAGCAAAACATTGTTGCCTCGGGATTACGAGACACTTTTTACTGAAGTAAAAGAACGCGTACGCGTTGCCCAATACCAGGCACTCAAGACGGTCAATAAACAACTGATAGGACTTTATTGGGATATCGGGCGGATGATTGTGGCCAGGCAGGCTGGAGAAACCTGGGGTAAATCAATTGTCCAACAATTAGCTGGAGATTTGCAGAAGGAATTTCCGGGCATCAAAGGCTTTTCCGCTCAGAACCTGTGGTATATGAGGCAATTTTACCTGGAATACCAATGTATTGCAAAACTCCAACCAATGGTTGGAGAAATCAGTTGGAGCCACAATCTCGTTATCATGTCGCGGTGTAAGGATCTCCTCGAACGCGAATTCTACTTGCGCATGACCCGCAAGTTTGGCTGGTCCAGGAACGTGCTCATCCATCAGATCGAGAACCAGAGCTATGAGAAGACGCTGCTCGGGCAGACGAATTTCGACAAGGCGCTGACGCCAGCACTTCGGGCTCAGGCCAAGCTAGCCGTCAAAGACGAATACACCTTCGACTTCCTGGAACTGGGTCAAGAACATTTCGAGCGCGAACTGGAACGCGCTCTTATCGGCCGGGTTGAGGACTTACTGCGCGCCATGGGCGGTCTCTTTGCTTTTGTTGGCAGCCAGTTCCGGCTGGAGGTGGACGGTGAGGAATTCTTCATTGATTTGCTGCTGTATCATCGCCGTTTGCGCAGCCTGGTTGCCGTTGAACTCAAGATCGGCAAATTTCAGCCCGAGTTCGTAGGCAAAATGCAGTTTTATCTGACCGCCCTTGACCGTCAGGTGCGTGTGGAAGGTGAGAACCCCTCCATCGGCATAATCATGTGCAAAGAAAAAAACCGCACCATTGTCGAGTACGCCCTGCACGATGCCCGCAAGCCCATAGGCGTCGCTACCTACCAGGTCGTGAAGCGTTTGCCCCGGGAGCTCAAAGGCCAGCTTCCCAGTCCGGCGGAGATTGCCAGGCTGCTGGAGGGTGAATGAGGCGGGATTCTGCGGCGAGCAGACAGGAACCGACAATTTTGCAATGCACGGCTGCAAAATTATTTTTTTTAACCATCAGGAATAATTTTGAGGAGCCAGGGATATGACATACTGTACGTCGCATCAATGAAATACGAGGCGTTCCGGACGACGGATTATGGCAGCGCAATTATTACGAACACTTGATCCGCAACGAATCCGAATGCAGGGAATGAAGCGACGACGATCAAAAAGGATGATGTGGGCAACAAAAATGGGGTCGCTTCTTTAATATTGACAATAGCCGTCTGATCGGAAACTAGTCCTGATTGGCAATTCTGTATAATGCCATTATATGCTCGGTGGAGAATTCGTCGTCTTCATAGAACCTCTTATAAATTTTTCCATACCTGTGGGTAATTCTTTTCTTCGCCTTCAACAGCGATGCCTTTTCAGACAAATGAGAAAAAAGTTTTTCTGTTTGAACGAATGCCAATGTGTTTTCCAGT
>CAZRMB010000389.1:0-2481 GCA_964600925.1 uncultured Syntrophomonas sp. | reverse complement strand
TCCAACGCCTTTTCAGACAGCGTCGTGCAAGGCTGATCCGGCCCCTGCACGATATCGAGGGTTTCAAACCAGTGCGCCGAGGGGAGAATGAGATCTGCATATTTGGTCGTGTCGGTATGAACGATGTCCGCCACCACGATAAATTCCAGGGACGGAAAGATGGTATTGATGGTCTTGTTCTGGTTGGTGTTGTTGGTGACCGCATTGCTGCAAACGAAATACATGGATTTCAGCGGATGCGGCTGCCCCTTGAATTCGCCGCTCTTCAGCACTTCGGGCAGATAAACCCAGGGGATGGTCGGTGAGTTTTTGCCCTGCGGGAATAAATAGGGAAGGAAATTCATGTTGTAACCCGACAGCCCGGTGTGGCCCAGGGATGCCCCGGCTTTGGCGATATTCCCGGTCAATGAAGCCAATATCCCCCATGCATGGCCGGTTTGCAGCCCATTGTCGTACTGAATAAATCCATTATAGATACTGGCCGGTTTGGCCGTAGCATACAAACGGGCCAGATCACGTATGACTTCAGGATCGATTTCACAGATCGCCGCCACTTTTTCTGGGGTATAGTCAGCCAGAAATTCTTTTAAAACTGAAAAGGCCGTATTTACCTTGAAGCCGGCCACCGTATATGAACCCTCCAGAGCCGGAGCAGGAACCTGTGCTAATACCTGCCCGTCCCGGGCTTTGAAATCCCACACAATATAGGGATCAGGCTGGCGTTTTTCAGGTTTTACTCCGCTGAGATGGCTTTGACGCAGAAAACGTTGCGTATCTTCTCGTACCAAGAATGGTGCTACCGTGTGATCACGCAGATAATCTTCATCGATTAAATTCTCGGAGATGATTACCTCGGCCATCGCCAGCGCCAGAGCCGCATCAGAACCTGGTCGGATTGGAATATACTGATCAGCCTTCGAGGCAGTCGTCGTAAACCTGGGATCGATCACCACGACCTTCGCACCTGCCTCTTGCGCGTCAGCCATGAAACGCCAGTCATGCGGATGTGAATCGGTCGGATTGGCTGCCCAAACAATAATGGTTTTGGCATTGGCCAGATCGGCAGGATCGTTGCGCTGATTGAAAGTTCCCATATTGCCGATCACTCTGCCCAACCCGTAGGTATCAGCCATATCCAGAGAATAGTCGATCAAAGTAGCCCCCATCAATTGCGCCAGACGCTGGACGCCCATCACGCCATGAAGAATGGCCATATCCCCGCTGATGGTGGAAAAAGCTACCGATTGTTTCCCGTATTCTTCCTGGTATGCTTTCCATTTGGTGGTAATGGTATCAATGGCTTCTTCCCAGGAAATACGCTCCCATTTCCCCTCTCCCCGTTCTCCAACCCGCTTCATCGGGTATTTAATCCGGTTCGGATCGTAAATACGCTGGATGTGACTCAGTCCCCTTAAGCAGATCCGATTATAACGAGGGTCCGGGAATGGCGCCATGGATGTTTTGACTGCCTTGCCATCGCGGACATGAACATAAAGACGACAGCGTGATTGACAGTTGCCCACACACATACAGCTGAAAATTTTCTCTTCCGCCGTATCCGTGGTTTCAGGGTTGGGAGGGCCTATTTTATTATTTCGATTTGTTTCCACCATCTTACCTCCTTAAAGAAGCAGGAATTTCTC
Organism: uncultured Syntrophomonas sp.; assembly: GCA_964600925.1. Lineage (GTDB taxonomy): Bacteria > Bacillota > Syntrophomonadia > Syntrophomonadales > Syntrophomonadaceae > Syntrophomonas_B. Next base: position 838 of record CAZRMB010000389.1, on the reverse strand, counting down.
AGGTTGGTTTCATTCAAAAGTCAGCTTTTTTTCCACAACCGACGGGATTACTATGTTCTTCATATAATTCTACAATATCAACGCTAATCCTCCATTTGGCAGCGATTATACCGGGACAAATATCCAGCAATAGCTAACATCTGACGCTTAGGTCAGTAACCGTCGCTTATTTGTCACCGCATCAACGGTATGCTAAGATTTTTATAAAATATGAAAAGGCAGTGACGTTAGAAATCACTGCTCCTGGTATAACTTTAGGGGGATGGACATGTACATTGTTTATGGAGATGCCGAATTATTTTTGCCTTACTGCGAGTCGCTCAAGGAAAAGCGCAAACATATTCAATCCATCATCGCCAGGATCCGCAAACGTTTTAATGTCTCCATCATTGAAGCAGATTGCCATGACCTCTGGCAACGGTCGGTACTGGGGTTTGCCGCGGTCTGCAACAGTAATGCGGAAGCTGAATTTATCCTGCAGGCGATCCGCGAAACCATAGAGCAACACGAAGACGCCTGTCAACTGATCACCTTCAACCATCAGATCAATTAAGCCGGTCAGCGCCGGTACTCGATCTCGCTTACCCTGATGATCTTATGTTCTTCATCAAGGCTGAACGTAAAATATTTTTACCGTCCTCCGTTTCAGAAAAGCCAAAAGACCCTGTAAAAGGGTCTTTTGAATCTGTATTATTGTAATAAGACGGGCAAATTTATATCCCCAGCCGATTATATTCCTCTTCATCCGGCTCTGCATCGTTGAATGCCGGGAGAACAAGGTCTTTGGCATCATCTCTCATAAGATTGTGAATAAATCCCTCTTTCATATAGAAGGTCG
>CAZRMB010000388.1:0-2487 GCA_964600925.1 uncultured Syntrophomonas sp. | reverse complement strand
CTTGCCAAATTTCACAAAAGCTTCCTAAGAGCCGGCGGCTAGCCCCCGCTTTAATCTTTATTGTTCTTATTCTTGTTGCTTGTTTGGGAACTTTTATTTTTGCTGCTCTGGGTGGATGTCTGTTTTTCCTTTTGTTTTTCTTTTTTTTCAGATGGCTGGATTTTTTGCTCTTCCTTCTTTATATCCTGATTGTCATCGTTTTCCTCTGATGTTATGTCTTGCTGTTCGCTGTCATCATTATCTTCGTCTGATGTTTGATCTGTATTTACCGGCAATTCATTGATGATCTGCTGTTGTTCTTTTTGGTCGTTGCCTTTGCCATGGTTGGTTTTGACTTTTTCTTTGGGAATTGCTTTATCCAGCCCTTTGTTTACATCTTTTTTAATCGTTTCTTCGAGTTTTTGGTTATCTGTATCGTTGACTTTGGTCTTAAGGTTTTGGCGGATTTCCTGCGGACTTGTTTTCTCCTCTTTCATTGCCTGCCGGGTTATTTTCTCTACGGCAATTTCAAGTTTTTCATTTTTCACTTGCACATTATCCAGTATTTGCTTACCTTCCGGGGTTTTAGCCTGTACAGACACGACTCTGCCCCAACGGTTTACCCCTAGTTCAAGGTCAGTGCCCAAACAGGCAAACGCTTTGACCGACTTATAATCGATACCGCCCACAATGATGGCCAGCAATAAAACAGCGGCAACTGCATATTTGACCACGGGAGTACTGTTATATTCATACAGATCTCCTGCCTCCAGATATTTGCCTCCGGTACGAACTTTCCTATATTCGCCGCCCGGCAGCAAAATAACCGCTTTGTTTTTATCTGCTTCCACGACAATTCCGTTTTTAATTTTCATCTGCCCGGCCTCCTTTCATCGGCAAAATATAATCCTGTAACAAAGGAAATTCATTTATATAAATCAATACCGCCATGATGATATATTTTCTGTATCGTTCAGCCAGTTTGCGATTGATCTGCCAGTTTTCCTCCAGTTCTTTCAGCGGCAGAGATTTCTTGGCCAGCATATAATCACGCAGTTCTTTATTATCGGCAATAATTGCTGCAATTTGCTGGGCGTTTATCCGGGTCTTCTGCTGCTGTGGCGAAAGACTGGGCAACTCATTCATGAAAATTTGATACTGCTGCAGTAAATCCTGCAGTTTTTCAATCTCCTGTTTTCTGGCTATCGAATCGATGATTTCTTCGAAAAATGATTCATCGACATCATTCTCAAACCTGTATGTACCCTTTGATAGCAGGTTGAAGGAAATAACGCTTTGTCTTCTTTCTTTGCGTTTATAGTCAATGATGCGGTTTCTTATGACCTGCCCAATAAAAATTGGCATGGTTCCTTTGGCGGGGTCATATTTGTCAAGCGCCTCCACCACAGCCATTCGTGCAATACTGGCTTCGTCATCATTTTCATAAATATATTTGCCGCAGGTTTTGGAACAAACCCGCAGACAAAATGGCATTATTTTTTCAAATATATCGTCAAGCACTGCCGAATTTCCGTTTCGATAATCCAGCCAAAGCTGATATAACGAATTATCGGAATCAACTGCAGAATTTTTATCCATTATTTCGCTCCTTATAGAAACTCTGCCTTAATTGTAGCACAGCATCTGCGGGAGATTGTCATCTATTCATGAAGAAGGGTTTAGCGAAACTCCCTTTAGAAAAATCATTTTATGCAACAGGAAAATTTAAAGCAAATTAAAAAACCTGCTGCTTTTACATATAAATACGCAAAGCAACAGGCTGAAACCGGGGTTAGAATATTTAATTTAGAGGAAAACAAACGTAAAATGTACTGCCTTGTATTCCTGTTTCTATTTCAATTTTGGCATTGTAACGGGATGCAATGCCATAACATACTGCCAGGCCTAATCCGGTACCTCCTTCTTTGGTGCTGAAGAAAGGTGTTCCCAACTTTTCAATTATTTCTTCCTTGATCCCTTCCCCCTGGTCACGCACCGCCAGAATTACTTGGTTATTGGATGTGTAGGTGGATAAAGATATTGCCTTTCCCTCTGGTATCGACTCCAGACCGTTGTTAATCAGATTGAGGATCAGTTGGCGAATTTCCTGCTCGTCCAGGAGCATATCGGGAATATTGTTTAGATTTAGGCTCATCATTTTGTCCTGCATCATGGCTTTGGCAAAAATCAACGGGTAAACATTTTTAATTACGGTATTCAGATTAACCGGCTTAATTTCCACCATTTTATTTTTAGCCAGAGAAAGAAATTCTGTAATGATTGAATTGGCTCTATCCAACTCTTCGATCATCAAGTTGAATGATTCAATTTCATCGGCATATTTTTCAAATTCTTTTAACATCTGAATATAACCGCGTACCGTTGTCATAGGATTTCTAATTTCATGGGCAATGCTGGCTGCCATTTCCCCAACCAGATTTAATTGTCCCAGGCGGGTCATTTCATTTTCCATATTTTTGCGTTCGGTCAAATCGATAAACTGACTCA
>CAZRMB010000387.1:0-2500 GCA_964600925.1 uncultured Syntrophomonas sp. | reverse complement strand
ATAAAATCTTTGCCGCCCACCCACTGCGGAGTCTGGCCGTAATAGATAAATTTAATGCTTTCCGGCACTTTAAACCAGGCTTCACCGGTCGCCATGCCTGCGGCCATATCCGTCGAGCCTACGCCGGTGGCAAATGCGCCCAGCGCACCGTAGGTACAGGTATGGGAATCAGCCCCAATAATCAGATCGCCTGGCCCGACCAGACCTTGCTCCGGCAAAAGACAATGCTCGATCCCCATCGCGCCTATTTCAAAATAATTCTTAATGCTGTAACCACGAGCAAAATCGCGCACTATTTTGGCCTGTTCAGCTGATTTGATATCCTTGGCAGGTGTGAAATGATCCGGCACCAATACTACCCGGTCCTGATCAAATACTTCTTTCAAGCCGAGTTTATTGAATTCGGAAATCGCTACCGGTGCGGTAACATCGTTGCCCAGTACCAGGTCGAGTTTGCAATTGAGCAATTCACCGGCTTCAACATACTCTCTGCCTGCATGTGCAGCCAGGATCTTTTGACTAATGGTCATTCCCATAAGGGGCTCCTCCTTTTGCTTCGGAAATGTGATTGACAAGCTATGAACAGGCAGATTTCCCATTGCTAGTTGCTTTGACTGCTCTCCAGCTGTTTTTCATAATAGAATTTATTGATGGCATGGATATATGATTTGACACTGGCCTCAATAATATCAGTACTGAGTCCGCGTCCATTATAAACTTTGTCCTCAATTTCCACCTTGGAAAGCACTTCTCCCAAGGCATCTTTGCCGCCGGTTACGGCACTCAATTTATATTCCAGCAGTTTTCCATAGATGTCGGTGATCTTGTCAACCGCATGACAGGCTGCCTCCATCGGTCCGGAACCGGTGGCTGCAGATTCAAAAGGCATGTCATCAATGCGCAGTCTGACGGTAGCTGTCGGTATCATATTGGTCCCGCTGGAAATGTGCAGATACTCCAGGCTGAAGCGCTCCGGAATGGCCCGCCCTTGATCTTTGATCAAAGCTTCAATGTCATCATTGCTGATTTCCTTTTTCTTGTCGGCCAGATCTTTGAATTTAACAAAGGTCTTCTGCAGTTCGTCATCACTGAGATCATAACCAAGTTCCACCAGACGTGCTTTGAATGCATGCCTTCCGGAATGCTTGCCCAGTACCAGATTGTTTTTAAAGACACCTACCAGTTCAGGGCTCATGATCTCATAAGTGGTTCTTTCCTTCAGTACACCATCCTGATGGATGCCTGATTCATGGGAAAAAGCATTGCTGCCCACGATGGCTTTGTTGGGCTGGACCACCATTCCCGTCAGGGTACTTACCAGCCGGCTGGTGCGATAGATCTCATCGTATTTTACCTTGACCTCTTTTTGATAAAAGGCATGTTTGGTATACAAAGCCATAATGATTTCTTCCAGGGAGGCATTGCCGGCCCGTTCACCGATACCGTTTACGGCGCATTCGATCTGTCGGGCTCCGTTGAACACCCCGGCCAGGGAATTGGCTACCGCCATGCCCAGGTCATCATGACAATGAACGCTGAAAATAGCTTTGTCGCTGTTGGGTACGCGTTCAATGATGGTTTTCATAAAATGACCGAACTCATCAGGAACAGAATACCCCACCGTATCGGGAAGATTTATCACCCCGGCTCCGGCATCAATGACTGCTTCCACCAATTGCACCAAGAAATCCAGATCGCTGCGGGTCGCATCTTCGGCTGAAAATTCTACATCCGGACAAAACTGCCGGGCATATTTGACCGCTTTGACCGCCTGGTCCAGCATCTCTTCCCTGGTTTTCTGCAGTTTATACTTCAGATGGATGTCCGAACTGGCCAGGAAGGTATGTATACGCGGATTTTCCGCATATTTAACCGCTTCCCAGGTACGGTCGATATCGGCCTGGGTGGCTCGACACAATCCTGCAATCACCGGTCCCCTGACGTTGCGGGCGATGGCTTTGACCGCCTGAAAATCGCCGGGGGATGCGATCGGGAATCCTGCCTCGATCACATCAACCCCCAAGCGCGCCAGTTGCTGGGCGATTTCAATTTTTTCTTCAACATTTAAACTGACTCCGGGAGACTGCTCGCCATCCCGCAGAGTAGTGTCGAACAGATAGATCCTGTTTTTATCGTTCATTACTATCAAAACCTTTTCTGAATTATGGTAAGCGTAAAGCTCCTATTTATTCTCTTTAACCAGCGCGTTGCCGGATTTTAACCAGGGCATCATGGAACGAAGTTCGGCGCCGACTTTTTCAATCAAGTGTTCTCTGCCCTGTCTCTTCAGGGCATTAAACTGGGGACGTCCCACCTGATTTTCCGCCAGCCATTCCTTGGCAAATTTACCGTCCTGGATTTCCGCCAATGCTTCTTCCATCGCGTAGCGGGCTTCTTCACCGATGACTTTTGGCCCGGTGATATAGTCGCCCCACTCGGCTGTGTCGGAAACGGAATAACGCATGTTGCTCATGCCGCCTTCATACATCAGGTCAACGAT
>CAZRMB010000386.1:0-2504 GCA_964600925.1 uncultured Syntrophomonas sp. | reverse complement strand
GATGCCGGGATCGGCACCTATATCCTGTTCCAGGAAACCTATCATAAAGAAAGCTATGAAAAGCTTCACCCTACCGGGCCCAAACATAATTATGCCTATCATACCGAGGCCATGGATCGTGCCATGCAAGGCGGAATTGATGATGTAGGATTGGGCGTGCTGTTCGGGTTGGAGTTGTATCGCTACGAATTTACTGCATTATTGATGCATGGCGAACATCTCGAAGCTGCTTGCGGCGTTGGCCCTCATACGATCAGTGTACCCCGGATCAGACATGCCGATGATATTGATGCCAGTTCCTTTGACAACGGTATTGATGATGATACTTTTGCCAAAATCGTGGCGTGCATCCGTATCGCCGTTCCCTATACAGGCATGATCGTTTCCACCCGTGAAAGTCAAAAATGCCGTGAGCGCGTACTGAAACTAGGCATTTCCCAAATCAGTGGCGGTTCGAGGACCAGTGTCGGCGGATATGTGGAACCGGAACCGGAAGATGAAAAATCCGAGCAGTTTGATGTAAGCGATCGAAGAACGCTTGATCAGGTCGTGCAGTGGCTGATGCAACTGGGTTATATCCCCAGCTTCTGCACCGCCTGCTACCGCGAAGGCAGGACCGGCGACCGTTTCATGCAGCTGTCCAAAACCGGGCAGATCCAGAACTGCTGTCACCCCAATGCCCTTATGACGTTAAAAGAATATACCGAAGATTATGCTTCTGAAGAAACTAAAAGAACCGGGGAAAAATTAATTGCCGAAGAACTAAACTATGTTCCGAATGAAAAAATCAAGGCGATCGCCATGAAAAACCTGACGGCGATCGAACAAGGCAACCGTGATTTCAGATTTTAACCGCAGGATACATTCGTATTCAAGTAATGCTGTCTGCAATCAAACCCACGCAATAAAGAAAGATTTATAGATGGTAAGAACACGACCATATAAATGAGGCTTATGCGTTGGGAAAGTGATTATATCCATGTAAAAATACTGGCAATTATTGAAGGCTAAATTTTGCTTACGTTAGGAGAGACTGACTAAATGAGCAACCTGAATGAAACTTCGAGGGGAATGCGTATTGCTATCGCATTTCTGGGACGACGCAATGCCGGTAAGTCCTCGCTGCTCAATGCCCTGGTGGGATATGACCTGGCGATCGTATCCGAGCTGGCCGGCACAACAACTGATCCGGTAGACAAGGCAGTGGAAATAAATCCCCTTGGTCCTTGTCTGGTTATCGATACTGCCGGAATAGACGATATAGGTGAACTGGGTCAAAAGCGAATTAAGAAAACCAATATCGTGATCAGGGACGCAGACGTTGGACTGATCATAATCGGTGACGGTCAATGGACTTCCTTTGAAGAAGAATTGGTCACCACGCTGCAAAGCAAGCACAAGCCAATTATTGTTGTGCTGAATAAAACAGACTGCTTTGATTATGAAAAACTTGAACAAACGCTGCAAGAACGGAAACTCGATTATGTTACTGCCAATGCGGTTACCAATGAAGGAATATCTGACCTCAAGCAGAAGATTCGGGAACTAAAAAATGTAAGCGGCTTGGAGGATCCCTCCATTATTGGAGACATAATCAAGGCCGGGGATCTGGTTTTACTGGTCGTTCCCATTGACACGGGTGCGCCCAAAGGGAGGCTTATATTACCGCAGGTTCAAACCATCCGCGATATTTTGGATAACGACGCCACCGCAATGGTGGTTAAAGAAAACGAGCTAGCCGAAAGCCTCAATAGATTATCTGTTCCGCCTGATCTGGTTATTACTGATTCCCAGGTCGTATTGAAAGTAGCCGGCGATGTTCCGGGAGAGATCCCTTTGACCACTTTTTCAACTGTTTTTTCCCGTTATAAAGGCAATCTGCGCCAGATGGTAAGCGGGGTGAAAACCATCGATAAACTCCAAAACGGTGACAAGGTCCTGATTGCTGAAGCCTGTACCCACCATGCCATGGCCGATGATATCGGCCGGGTAAAAATACCGCGCTGGATATCAAATTATACGGGCAAGAAACTGCAGTTCGATACGGCGGCGGGGCCATTATTCCCGGCTGACATTAAGGATTATAGTCTGATTTTGCAATGCGGAGGCTGTACCATCAGCCGCACTGCTTATGGCAACCGTCTGCTGACCGCCAAGGATATGGGCATCCCCATCACCAATTACGGCATTGCCATCTCTTATGTGCAGGGCGTGCTGCCCAGAGTAATTCGCCCCTTCCCTGAACTGCAGGACCTGGTGTAATTATCGTTAAAGTAATAAAAGGTAAAACAACGTAAAAAAAGACGGCCTCCTCTAATGGGCCGTCTTTTTCACAGATTAATTTAACCAGAACTAGATTTTTTCTATTTTGACCGCTGATACCTTGTACTCAGGAATCCCGGCCACCGGGTCAAGAGATTCAGGGGCAGCATTGGTCAGTACATTCGCCGCAGCTTCGGCAAAATGGAAGAAAGTGAATACCACATCTTCATCTAAAATATCTG
>CAZRMB010000385.1:0-2512 GCA_964600925.1 uncultured Syntrophomonas sp. | reverse complement strand
CGCCAGGTTTTACCATAACTGCTGAAGCCTGCAACGTTTATCAGGAACTGAAAGGTGAATTTCCTGCGGGTTTGATGGATGATGCTTTTCATTATCTTAAAACGCTTGAAGAAAAAACCGGCAAACATTTTGGCAGCAAAGACAACCCCCTGTTGGTGTCAGTACGCTCCGGAGCTGCGGTTTCCATGCCGGGTATGATGGATACCATTCTTAATCTGGGCCTTAATGACGAATCTGTACTGGGTTTGGCTGAACTGACCGGAGATGACAGGTTCGCCTATGACTGCTACAGACGCTTTATACAGATGTTTTCTGACGTGGTTTTGGAGATCAGCCATTCCCAGTTTGGTGAGATTGTAGAAAAATACAAACGCAAACTGAGCCTTATATTTGATTATGAAATACCGGCTGCTGAACTGCAGGCCATTATTCAGGAATACAAAGCCCTGGTGCTCAAAGAAAAGGGTTTCGAATTTCCCCAGGATGTCAATGAACAACTGGAGAGAGCCATCCGTGCCGTATTTGATTCCTGGAACAACCAGCGTGCCATTGTTTACCGCAGGATCAACAAAATACCGGATGATCTCGGTACAGCCGTCAACATTCAATGTATGGCCTTTGGCAACATGGGCCAGGATTGCGGTACCGGCGTAGCCTTTACCCGCAACCCGTCCACCGGAGAGAAACTGCTTTACGGCGAATTCCTGGTCAATGCCCAGGGCGAGGACGTTGTGGCAGGCATTCGCACCCCGATGCCCATCAGTAAACTCAAGGAAGAACTGCCGGGCGTATATCAGCAATTTGTGGATACCTGCGACAAATTGGAGCAGCACTACCGCGATTTGCAGGATATTGAGTTTACGGTGGAAAAAGGCAAATTATACATGCTCCAGACCCGCAACGGAAAAAGAACCACCCGGGCGGCTGTAAAAGTTGCCGTTGATATGGTTAATGAAGGCCTGATCAGCAAAGACGAGGCCTTGCTCAGGGTAGATCCTGAACAGATAAACCAGTTATTACATAGACAAATCGATGTTTCCGTAAACCTGGAAGCAATTGCCCAGGGACTTCCGGCTTCTCCGGGAGCTGCCTGCGGCAAAGTGGTATTTGATGCCGATATTGCTGAGAAATTAGGCGAGGCCGGCGAAAAGGTAGTTCTGGTGCGCAACGAAACCACTCCCGATGATATCCACGGGATTGTATACGCTCAGGGGGTTTTGACCTCACGGGGCGGGATGACCTCGCATGCAGCCGTGGTGGCGCGCGGAATGGGCAAACCTTGTGTCTGCGGTTGTGAAAGCATAAAAATAGATCTGGAAGCTGGAAAGTTCATGGTGGGTGGTCTGACGGTCAAGGCTGGTGACATTATAACCATGGATGGTTCCACCGGAAAAGTAATGCTGGGTGAAGTTGCCATGATCGAGCCCACCCTTTCAGATGAATTCGAAATACTGCTCAATTGGGCCAATGAGACCAAAAAACTGGCTGTCAGAGCCAATGCCGACACCCCTGAAGATGCTGCCAAGGCACGTGAATTCGGTGCCGAAGGCATAGGCCTGTGCCGCACTGAGCATATGTTTATGGCCCAGGAACGTCTGCCCATCGTTCAGGAAATGATCCTTTCCGAAAATATTGCGGATCGGCAAACAGCCCTGGCCAAATTACTGCCAATTCAGAGACAGGACTTTTACGGAATACTAAAAGCCATGTCACCGCTGACGGTATGCATCCGCTTGTTGGATCCGCCTCTGCATGAATTCCTGCCCTCTCATGATGAATTGATGGTCGATATAATTGAGATGAAACATGCGCAGGCCCCGATACGTGAAATCGCGGAGAAGGAAGAACTGCTCAAAAAAGTCAACAAACTGCATGAAGCCAACCCCATGCTTGGACACAGGGGCTGCCGCCTGGGTATAACCTATCCGGAAATATATGTCATGCAGGTCAGGGCAATATTCGAGGCCATGGTTCAGTTAAAACAGGAAGGTTTCAAAAACTTTGTGGAAATAGAAATTCCGCTGGTCATTGATCAGGCCGAGTTCCTCCTGCTCAGGCAGCACATACTGAATGCTTACGAAGATATAAAACAGGAGAAAAATATTGAGCTTGACTTTGCGCTGGGGACAATGCTGGAACTGCCGCGGGCCTGCGTGATGGCGGATGAAATTGCCCAGCAGGCTGAATTTTTCTCCTTTGGCACCAATGACCTGACCCAGACTACTTTGGGATTCAGCCGCGACGATGCTGAGGGCAAGTTTATCCCGGTATATCTGGAGAAAAAAATTATCAAAGACAATCCTTTCGCAGTCCTGGATCGCAAGGGTGTAGGTGCGCTAATGAGATTGGCGGCGGAAAAAGCCCGCAAGACTCGCCCGGAAATAATCTTGGGTATCTGCGGCGAACACGGCGGGGAACCGAGCTCGATCGAATTCTGCCACTTGCTGGGACTGAATTATGTCAGCTGTTCGCCTTATCGCATTCCCATTGCCCGTCTGGCAGCAGCCCAGGC
>CAZRMB010000384.1:0-2522 GCA_964600925.1 uncultured Syntrophomonas sp. | reverse complement strand
ATGACCTTGACGGTCTTAACGTCAGCCAACACCTGATACACAAGCCGATGGTGGATATTGATGCGCCTGGAATACGCGCCGGACAGATCGCCGACGAGTTTCTCATAGGGAGGCGGATTCTGAAACGGGTCTTTCTCAAGTATCGCGAGAAGCCGTTCTGCCTGTGGTTTCAAACCCGAAGCCCGGAGTTTCTTTGCGTCCTTCTGGGCTTGCTTGGTGAAAACAAGCGTCCAGTTCACCATTTCAACTCCTTGTCGCATTTGCTGGCCGGAGTCCTCATCCCTGACTGGATGGATTTTCTCATTCCGGGAATCGATGTGAGAAACAAAGTCTCCTGGATGGCCTGCCAGTCGTCCTTGGAAACAAGGACAGCGGAGTTCCGCTTGCCAGTGATCTGGACGCTCATGTGGGAATCCGCCACGTCATCCAAAAGGCCATACAAGGACTTTCGAGCCTCTGTGGCCGTGAGTGTTGTCATACGCCATTTCCTTTCGTACGCAATATCGTACGTCAGCCTTATCGATCTGTCAAGCCGGCGCAGAAGAGTCGGCACCGGTTGTTTCGTGAGGCGAACGGCGGCGACCTTCAACAGATAGCCGTCTTGAAGTCACTACACCACGGATGCCGAGGCCCGTCAGAATCAGATGCACGATCACAAATGCAACCGTTCCCCACGGCGGGAGAACTCCATTCAGCCCCGTCGCAAGGATCATCAGAATGACCCCAACTGCCAGAATGTCAACCCATGACCGTCGCTTCCACATGGCAAAGGTGATCGACGGCACGTAGAAGAGGCCAGCAACAATTCCTATGATCAAATTCATCATCATTTTGTCGGGCGAACGAAAAAATCAGCCGGAGCGTAGCGATCGGCTGTATCGCTTGGTTAAGCAAATTATTTCTTTTCTTTAACTTCAAAAGTACTTAGTAAATCAATTAACTTAGCTCTATTCTCAATACTTGGAGCGTTGGAAGTCATTGAAATATGTACATCGATCCATGTCCCTGTCTGCAGCCAATTTGCTTTGATGTGCGAGTTGCAACTACCGGAAGGAAGTAAATGGTCATAGGCTATTATGTCCCAATTGGCATTTTTAAAGAACGCTATATTTTGAGGTTCAGGCAGGCCTTTGCGTTTCCATGTTTCTGTTTCTTTTTCCCAAATATTTTTGACACCCATAAATTTATTTGCAGGTTCAAACCATCCGGAAATTGTCAGATTTGTTGTTTGGTCGCGTAAATAAAAGTATCCTGGATGAGCCGCCGACCCACCATAGGGGTTTTGAGCAAGCGCTAAATTGCCCCTAGGAATAGACAGAACAAGTCTGCTTGCCGGAACTGTAAGTTTGAGTACACCTGTTGAGTCGATTATTTCAATATCATTTAACCGTTGGGCAGTTGCCTTCATGTTTTGTTCTGCACTTTTTATTAATGCAAGGCCATCTGAAATGACTTTATCTTGGTCATCATTAGTTAAGATAGTGAAAATTACCATCAGGTCACCAACACGAACATGGCCTTGTGTTAGATATTTGTACTCGCCAGGTTTTGGTGCACTATCAGTGACAGAGAAATAATACCCATAAGCGGAAGACCCATTAAGTTTTATGAGATTTATTTTTTTCTCAACAGCACCTGACGCAATCCTGTCGGCTGCTTCTTGCACAGACTTTCGTAAGTTGTCACCATCTGGAAGTTTGGTATTTTCCTTTGCAGGCCATATTGGTGTAATTAACATAGAAAAGGGATGCCCTGCTTTTTGTTTAAACTCAATTGTGGGTGGCAAACGATCTGGCGGTTGAGCTAAGCGATCTTCCCAACTCGAAGGAACTTGAAATTGTATGCTGCCGTGATCAGGTAAGGTATAGTTACGTAGGCTAGTTTCACCTGCCAGTGCAGTAGAAGAAAATAATAACAGTAAAAGACAGAATGATTTGTGCCATGAACGGATATTAGAATTCATAATGTAATCCCTCTCTTTCAGCTTAACGTTCACCTTGAAGATTCGGAGCGGTTAGCGACGATATCTTCCGAGGTGTGGTTATGTCTTACCGAATCAGCATCTACACCAAATTGACTCCGGAAAACTGAGCACTTCCTCTGTGAAAAAATGGTATGAGACCAAGCCGACCAAGAACAGAACCAACACTGGAATCATTCCTAGCAGGAAGACTTTTCGTTGGGATGCGTTCGGAGTGCTGACGAGATAAAGATTCGCTATCGCAACAATTGGAGCAAGGACTGTTCCCCATGTGGCGGAGACGATGGCCAAGACCAGCGGAAGCCAAGGCCTGCAAGAAGGAGATGATACTTGTTGTGTGGAAATCGCGATGGATGAGAGCAGTATCGCTGGCGCTATAAGAAGAACCGGCAAAATAATGCCAAAAACGATTCGTCTGAGCCGAGATAAACACATTCCCTTTTCTTCCTGCTGATTCACGATGTTTCTTCTTTATCTCTTAGACATAACGTCGAGCGCTTGGCACGGCGCAGCCGTTGCCAAAGCGCTCTTGTTGGGATCA
>CAZRMB010000383.1:0-2530 GCA_964600925.1 uncultured Syntrophomonas sp. | reverse complement strand
CAGAATGCTTAAATACCCACTGAAACCCTTATTGCACATAGCCTTTGTTGCACTAAATCCCGCCCCCGGAAAAAACCGGGGAGCGGGATAGCTTTTTTGTGAATTCGTCGTATAAAGGATAATGTCTCACTAAAATCCTTTGTATTATGAAAACCCAGTCAAAGCTACGCAAAAAAGGTTTTACTGTTGTAGAACAGGCGTGCCACCAGGTACGCGGATTCCGTAAACTGTACGAAGAGCTGGATGATAAGGTCCGGCTGTCGGGGCATTCAAACAGCACCCTGAACAATTATGCACGGAAAATGGCACAATTGAGCCTGCACTTTGGGAAGCTGCCCGTAAACATCGAAGAAAAAGAGTTGAACCGGTACCTGGCCGACCTTGCCCGACAAAGCAAAACGCCATCGTTGAGCAGTTTCAAGTTCATGGTCTATGGTCTTCGTTATTGCTATCGTTTGCTGGGTATGAATGAAAAAGCAGTAGCTCTGCCCAAAATCAAACAACCAAACAAACTGCCAGTGGTGCTCAATTACGATGAGTGTAAAGCTCTGTTTCACGCTCCGGATCTGCTTAAGCACCGGGTATTGCTTGCTTTGATGTACTCGGCCGGATTGCGCGCCAGGGAGGCCAGCAATCTTCACATTGCCGACATTGATTCAGGACGAATGATGATCCACATCCGGCAAAGCAAATACAATAAAGATCGGTATGTGCCGCTTTCGCATGGAGTTTTACAGGGTTTGCGCAAATACTTCTATGCCTGTCATCCGGTTGAATACCTGTTCAACGGCAATGAACCAGGAACGCCTCTGAGCGTACGCGGAATGCAGTGGGCGTTGCGCGAAGCAGTCAAGAAATGCAAACTGCAGAAAGGAATTACGCTTCATACCCTTCGACACAGCTATGCAACGCATCTGCTCGAGTTCGGAATGGATATCGTCACCATCAAGGATCTGCTGGGTCATGAACGGATCGATACCACCATGGTTTATCTGCATGTTGCCCGTCCAAACCGCACCAATCTTTTCAGTCCCTTTGACCGTCTCTACCAGAAAGGTTGAGGCCGGCTTTTGAACTGGCACAGGTCATTGAACGGTTTGGCAGTCACTTTGCAGATAAGCATCAGCCCAACGGGTATATTCTCCGAACGCTGCATGCCATCCGTCGTTGCCGTACTGCCTCCCTTGGCGGTCACGTGGACCGGTGCGACTCCTGCGGACACATCCGCGTAAGTTACAACAGCTGCCGCAACCGTCATTGTCCCAAGTGTCAGAACACCCAGCGCGAGGCATGGATTGAGGAGCGTAAACAAGATTTGATCCCGTTTCCCTATTTTCATGTGGTGTTTACTGTGCCGGATAAGCTTAACCCGCTATTCATGGCCGACAGCGCCGCAATGTACAACATCCTGTTCCGGTCGGTATGGGAGACCATGAACCAGTTCTTCCTTTCTCGGCTGCATGCTGAAGGCGGAATGATCGCCGTACTGCATACCTGGGGACAGAACCTCTCGCTGCATCCCCACATACACTGCATTGTTCCCGGAGGCGGTATCGACTGGAAAGACCAGTGGAATAGTGTATCCGTGTCGGAAAATGGGAAGGTGTTCCTCTTTCCCGTTAAAGCGCTTTCACATGTTTTCAGGGGCAAACTCTCTTCCCGGCTTCGTCACGCTTACCCGTTGCACATCGACCGCATCAAAGCCGCCTGGGAAAAGGACTGGGTGGTTTATACCAAGGAGCCCTTCGCCGGTCCGGCATCTGTTGTGGAATATCTTGGACGCTACACACATAAGATCGCCATCTCCAACCACCGGCTGCTTGGCATCAATGATCAGGGAGTTACTTTCCGTTGGCGCGATTACCGGGATAATCACCAGAAAAAAATGACCCTCGACGGAATCGAGTTTCTGCGCCGGTTTTGCCAGCACATCATCCCTTCAGGATTTGTTCGAATCCGATATTACGGAATCCTTTCGTCTACCCGGAAAGAAGATTTCCGACACCTTCAGATCAGCCTGGGCATTCCTCCGTCACCGGTAAACAAAAAGAAAAAACGTAAATCATGGAAAGAAATCTGCCGGTCACATCTCAATTACGATCCCGATCAATGCCCACATTGCAAATCAGGCCAAATGATCCTGGTCGAACGGTTTACAGCAGAGCGGGGGCCGCCATTGCAATTCTTCCTCAAAACAAATGTATTATGAAATTACCTCAGCTACTCCTTTATATGGAATCGACCTTGTTTTGCATTCACCTGAAAAATAAGCCCTTTTTACCTTTTAGTCTCACTCTTAAAATGATCTTTCCCGCCTGTTTCTACTTCAGAATTTCAATGAACGATGATTCGTTTTAAGTTCTGATTCTTTTCATTTCGGTTTAATCCCCATAATCCAGATTCTGGCCTACACCAAGGATTTCATGCAACACGGCTTCATGTTGGGTCTCGTCCCTCGACCACACGAAGCCTTAATTATTAGCCACAGTAATTATTTCCCATTTATTTCGTCAAGTATTTCTTGAATATC
>CAZRMB010000382.1:0-2535 GCA_964600925.1 uncultured Syntrophomonas sp. | reverse complement strand
TCCCCCAGCTTCCCTTGCTGGAATAAGGCGGCGGGCGATCACTGATCGCCCCTACTTACGCCGCCACTACATTACCCCCCGTGCTTCCTACTTGTCTATGATGACGATTTCGTAAGCGTCAAATACTCCGGGGTGTTTCCCGGCTCTTGATATTCGCCTGGCATTAAGACGGTCGAATTTGATACGCAGACTTTCAGCATCCAGGATATTTGGTTGCCAGAAAGGGTCTGACTGGGCAAAATTAATGACCCGCTTAACGGTTTCCGGGTTTCTTTTATCATCTTCGATGAGTGCTTCCATGGTTCTGGCCCATTGCTGCAAATCGGGCTGTTTGAATTCGGGTAAATGCTGCATGATTTTATCCAGCAGCAGTTTTGCCAAAGTGTAATACAAAGAATCCTCAGAAAAAGTGCGGCTTTCTTTATCTTTCTTTCCTTTCTTTAAGTCTTTCTTTGGCGTCTTCTGCGGCTCCGGCTGCTCTAAGCCCGGAAGCGTTTCTTCCTTCATGCTGCCACATGATACTTCCTTCATGCTGTCACATGAGGGTTTTATCATGCTGTCACATGAGGGTTTTATCATGCTGCCACATGATGCTTCTGTCATGCTGTCACATGATAGTTTTTGCTCATCTCCTTCCCGGTTTTCGGTTGAAATTTTGTCTGCAATTAGCTTGTCTGTGTTCCATTTTGAAATGTCGGCATTTATCTTGTAAACCGGTTTTTTTCCAAATTCATTTTCACGGCGAATAATGATTCTTCGACCCAGTAATTCCTGTATCTGTTTGGAAATCCATTGCGGGATGCTGCCGCAGGCAAATGCAATTTCGTTCAGTGAAACGATCGCAGATCTCCGCCCCCAACCAAAAGTTCTGCGCAGCAAGTACAGGAAGATCCGTACCTGGGTACCGCTGAGGCCGGAAGCGATGATGGCTTCCAGCAGCTCATTGGGTATTTTCGTGAAATTGCCTTCATTGAAATTATTCTGTTCCTGTTCCATTTTTTTACCACCTCCAAGTTATACCTCCTGGTTATATCGGCGCCTGTGATGCTGGTTTTTGTAAACTATAGTTAACATAAAAAAACCTCTTCAACTGATTTGTTGAAGAGGCTTGCGATCCTTAACATGATTGTGATGCCGATATTTCGTTTTCCGTTTTCGATTTGTGACAGATAAGGCCTTGAGATTAGCAGCTTTCTGGCTAAATGTTCCTGTGTCCATCCCCGTGCCAATCTTAAATCCTTCACCCGGTTTCGCATCATCGACCACCTCCTTTCATTAAAAGATGATCAATATAGAAAGAATATCTAAAATTATAACAATAGTCGCTGTAAAAAGTCAAATATAATTAAATATAAAAATAAATGTAGATAATGGAGAATAATAACATAAAGCAATGGATCGTGTCGCAAAAGTTAACAAGAGGAAATGGCAGCAAATGCGCAATAAACCGGTGGTTATGATATAATTGGAACAGCTGGATTTACAAGCTTAAGGGGGTGGCCGATAATTTTTATAAATATCGAAACTGTTAAAAAAGAGGTGGTTTTGTTCCGCCCGGCTTACAGTGAGGAGGGAAATGTCACCGAGCTGTTTTTCTGGTCGGGGGAGGTGCTTGCCAAAGCTTATGACCGCCGTACTCTTCCAAGCGTGCGCCGGGCGCTGGCCCGCTCTTATGCCCTGGACCTTTCCGCCCAGGCTAAGGATTTGAAAAAGAAGATAAACCGTTGTTCCCCGACTCCCATCTGCCTGCCCGACGGGCGGGTATTCGTTCCGCTTAAAATGCGCAGGCCCCGCATAACCGGCGACAGTACCTATGGTTACGCTGATACTGCTTATATAAGATCCGTGCAGCAAACCGGTGTGCAGGTGAATCTGCTGCTGGAAGGCGGGGAAGAGGTCGCCCTTTTCACATCTGCTGCCACTGCAATGAACATCATCAACCTGGGAAAAACCATGACCGGAAACTTCGCCCCTCCGGTTGAAAACGAACGCGAAAAAATACTCAACGCCTTATCACTTCTGGTGGACAAGCTCTACCGGATCGAAGAATTGTCGCGGGGTTGTTGACAACTTTCGGGCGATCACTGATCGCCCCTACAACAATCCGCCCAACAGAAACCGTTGCAACACAATTGTAGGGGCGTCACATTGCCTGTGCCCTATAGGGTATGCCCCGAAGGGGTATGCGCCCGTTTATGTAATCTGAGGAAATTTTAGAAGCTGATAAAAGAATTTAGCTATTATAAAGGATATTAGGGGATAAGAGAGAATATATGGGAATAATGTAAAAAACCTTTTCGCAACAAAAATAATTCGATTCCAAACGAGGGGACGGTTCAGGACTTGCGCAATACAGTGAGGTGTGAGGTAAGCCTTCGCTTGTGCTTTGTAGGGGCAGATATCATCTGCCCGTTAACCATTCAGGCTTAGTAAAAAGGAAGCAAAAAAATGAACGCCTGCCTGTGCCCTATAGGGTATGCCCCGAAGGGATATCTCCCTGCTTCAACCGGTACTAAAAAAGGGGCGGTAAAAAAA
>CAZRMB010000381.1:0-2536 GCA_964600925.1 uncultured Syntrophomonas sp. | reverse complement strand
ACGACCCGAAGGTCTTCCCGCTGATTGAACAGTGTATCGCCTACAATATCCCGGTGATGCTGCACGCCTGGAAAAAATCCGTCGGTCAGTATGCCCATGAGTCTACCGGCGTACACGTCGCAGCCCTCGCCAAACAATACCCCGAGGCCAAACTGGTCATGGCTCATCTGGGAGGCAACTGCTATCACGGGGTACGGGCAATCAGGGACTACCCCAACGTCATGACCGACTTCTCCGGCTCCATTTTCCGGGGCGACGATTTGAATTATACCGTCGAGCAATTAGGCGCAGAGCGGATTCTCTTCGGCTCTGATATGCCGGGTTCCTATCTGGTCAATCTGGGTCAGGTGGAGGAAGCAGCGCTGACAGGTGAACAAAAAGAGCTGATTTATTATAAAAACGCACTGCGTATGCTGGATAGAAGACAGAAGGGTTCCTGTTGAATGAATTCAACGCACCTGCTCAATCCAACCTTGTTCCGAAGAACAAGGTCTTTTTTTGGTGGGGCTTCATCCGATAAGGTGCGGTGGTTTTCCGCTGTCGGTCTTTGATAATCATGAATGATTGATTCATAGATATATTTGACATTTTTGAAAAAATGATATACCATCATTAACAGCGAATTATTAAGTGGTAATAAAACAAGCAGTGCAATCGGAGACCTATGATTCTGTCAAAAGCATTGAGTTGATTGAGGAGAAGTGGAAGACATGGTAAAAAGAGAGAACGGAACCCACAGCGAGGCGTTCAAAAGAATAATAGCTGCCTATATGATCGCTTTAACGCTTCTTACCGGTGGTTGCGCGCTACAAACCGGGGACAGTGATATAAGCAGTAAATCTACCCCCCCCCTCGCCCCCAGTAATTTCCAGTAACTTTTTTTCCCGTACAAACAGTTCAGAAGAAGTTTACTCTTCAAAAGGATTCGTGTCTGAGGTTTCCGGTACAAGCCCGGAATCAGTAGATTATAGTTCGGAAACAATATCAACCGCCTCCGGCGCAATTGAATTGGGTTCTTCTCAAACGGAAAATTATAAACCAAATAATATAGTTTCTTCTTCATCAGAAGTATATGTTCCGTCAGATGTAGTCGTTTATCCGGACAATGTTACCGTTATTGAATATGGTAAAAGTGGATTAGAACGCCCGTTGAATGTAATGGTGATTCAACCGGTAGATGCAAAGAAAAAAGTTTTAGTCACCTTTGAACTGCATGGCTTTGAAGGTTCCTATCCCCATGATGGTCAGGCGTTGGTAGACATCGGCAACGCGTTGATTGAATATTTCGCCGAAAATCCTGAGCAACTCTGCAATACTGCGCTTTACATAGTTCCTTCAGCCAACCCCGATGGATTAATTGACGGCTCCCTGGACAATGGTCCGGGCAGATGCCAAGTTTCGTTGGGCGTCGATATCAACCGAGATTTTGATTACCGTTGGGAAAAAGAAACTTCAACCTTTAACAAAACTCTTTCTCCTTTTTCTTGCCCGGAATCCCAAGCCCTACGTGATTTAGTTATTGAAATTAAACCGGATGATGTCATTGATATCCATGGTTGGTTTGCAACCAGCTACGGAAATTCATCTCTTTGTCAATATTTTAATGTCTTGGGTATCTACCGAAGCAATTGCTTAGGAACACCCGGATATTTTACCAGTTGGGCCAGAAAATATTCAAAACGTGTCGCGCTAATAGAATTATCTGGCCCAAAAACTGATCCGCAAAAAGTAATTGATGCATTTGTGAATTTATGTGCTGAATGATTGCCAGATGGCATATCGAGAAATATTTGACATTTTTTATAAAATGAGATATTATCAGTAACAGCGAATTATTTGTGTCAAGCGGTAATAAAACAGGGCGTGCAATCTGAAACATATGATTTTTTCAAAGCGTTGGATTAATTGAGGAGCAGTGAAAGACATGATTGAAAAAAGAGAAAACAGAACACACGGCGGGGAGCCCAAAAGAATAACGGCTGCCGGAATGGCCGCTTTAATTTTTCTTACTTGTGGTTGTGCACTTAAAGGTGAAGTTAGTGGCTTAAGCGAAAGTAAACCCGCATCAAGTAGCGGTGATACCTTATCTGGTATAAGCAGTTCAGAAGAAACTTCAAAAGAATTAGTTTCAGAAGTTTACAGTTCCAGCCCAGAATCAAAAGTTTCTAGTGAAGTGGTAAGTTCTAAACCAAACAGCACTGTTACTTCTTCCAAGGTTGAAAGTTCAACCCCCAGCAAGGAATATACTTCTACTCCCGAAAAAGACAGAGCCAAAGTTTTGCCTTATATGGCCGGCGGTGAATATACTAACGACACTGACACTAATATTTGTGCTTTGACTGATAAATTTTGCGGAGCCACAGTGGTTTTTTCTGGAAACACAGAACCACTCACCCAAGATGCTTTAAACAATAGTGTCATCAACAAAATCAGAGGCAATTTAAAATCTACTGATGTTGTTTATGTCCAAAATGGCGAAGCCTATGTTTTTAATTCAGATAATTTAAAGTCAGGTTATCGAAAGATTACTAAATAT
>CAZRMB010000380.1:1172-2538 GCA_964600925.1 uncultured Syntrophomonas sp. | reverse complement strand
TAGGACCACAGGGCATTGTACACGGTACATTTAATACGCTTTTGACCGCCGGACGTATGAAGTTGGGCGTTCCGGCTGACGGTGACCTGCGTGGTAAACTGTTTGTTTCCTCCGGTCTGGGGGGGATGAGCGGGGCTCAACCGAAAGCAGTGGAGATCGCTAACGGCGTTGGTATTATTGCCGAGGTGGATGAATCTAGGATAAAGAGTCGGTTTGATCAGGGCTGGGTCAGTAAGATCTGTACCAGTGCAGAAGAAACATTTCAAATTGCCCATGAATATATGGACAAACAGCAATCCATATCGATCGCGTATAACGGCAACATCATTGACCTGCTGCAATATGCAGTCGATCATGATATCCATATCGATCTGCTCTCCGACCAGACTTCCTGCCATGCTGTTTATAATGGCGGCTATTGCCCGCAGGGGATCACTTTTGCCCAAAGGAGCGAGATGCTGGCCCATGACCGGGAAAGGTTTCATAGCGAGGTAGACAAAAGTTTGCAGACCCATTTCCGACTGATCAAAACGCTGGTGGACCGGGGAACCTATTTCTTTGATTATGGCAACTCTTTCATGAAAGCGGTTTTTGATGCCGGGGTCAAGGAAATATCCCGTAATGGCATCGATGAAAAGGATGGCTTTATTTTCCCGTCCTATGTTGAAGATATTATGGGACCGGAGCTGTTTGACTACGGTTACGGACCATTCCGCTGGGTATGCCTGTCTGCAAAAGAAGAGGATCTGTTGAAAACCGATCAGGCCGCCATGTCCTGTATCGATCCGAATCGCAGAGGCCAGGACCGTGATAACTACAACTGGATCAGAGACGCGCAAAAGAATAAACTGGTGGTGGGCACCAAAGCCCGCATTCTTTATCAGGATGCGGAGGGACGCAAAAAAATTGCCTTGAAATTTAATGCCATGGTAAGAGACGGAGAGATCGGTCCGGTCATGCTCGGACGTGATCATCATGATGTGAGCGGGACCGATTCACCTTTCCGGGAAACCGCCAACATCAAGGATGGCAGCAATGTTATGGCGGATATGGCAACGCAGTGTTTTGCCGGTAATGCTGCCCGGGGCATGAGTCTGGTATCGCTGCACAACGGAGGAGGCGTTGGCATCGGCAAAGCCATCAACGGCGGCTTTGGCCTGGTGCTGGACGGCAGTGAACGGATCGATGGGATCATAAATTCTGCCATGCTATGGGATGTTATGGGCGGAGTAGCCCGGCGCGCCTGGGCTCGCAATCATAATTCCATTACTGTATCCATGGAATTCAATCAGAATTATGCCGGAGCCGGACATATCACCATGCCTTTCATTCCCAGCGAAGACCTGATCAAAGCAACTGTCAGTCA
>CAZRMB010000380.1:0-1072 GCA_964600925.1 uncultured Syntrophomonas sp. | reverse complement strand
GTACTGGTGGAGTGCGTACCTAATTTTAGTGAAGGTATAAATATGGAAACCGTAGCCAAAATAATAACCCCTTTTATCAGCACGGAGGGGGTTAAGCTGCTGGATTACAGTTCAGACCGTGATCATAATCGTACGGTGGTAACCGTCATGGGCGAGCCTGAAGGGGTTAAAAAAGCCATGATCAAGGCGGCTGGGATCGCCATTCAGGAGATTGATCTGCGTCATCACAAAGGAGAACACCCGCGCATGGGGGCGGTAGACGTGGTACCCTTTATCCCCATTCAGAATATCACCATGGATGAAGCGGTGCAGTTAGCCAAAGAAACCGCTGCGGAGATGGCCGCCCGTTATGAATTACCGATCTTTCTTTATGAAAAAGCTGCCTCGCAGCCGGCACGTGAAAATTTGGCCAACATAAGAAAAGGCGAGTTTGAAGCCATGGGAGAGAAACTCTTAAGGCCGGAATGGAAACCTGATTTTGGTCCGGATTACATCCATCCAAGCGCCGGCGTAACCGCAGTTGGAGCGAGAATGCCGCTGGTCGCTTATAATATCAATTTGAATACCGATAATTTGGAAATCGCCAATCAGATTGCCCGCAACATCCGTCACATTTCCGGCGGATTCAGGTATTGCAAGGCCATGGGAGTGGTACTCAAGGAAAGAAACATCGTGCAGGTGTCGATCAATATGACCGATTATACCAAAACCGCCTTGTATAGAGTATTTGAAACGGTCAGATTTGAAGCCCGCCGTTATGGAGTGGAAATCGTCGGCAGCGAAATCATCGGTCTGGCACCCATGGCAGCGCTGGTCGATGCAGCGGTTTACTATTTGCGCCTGGAAGACTTTAAAATGGAGCAGATTATCGAACAGCGTATGCTGGAGTAGGGGAGGCTAAAGAATTGAAAGTGGATTTAATTATCAGATCAGATCATATTTATACTTGCGACCAGGAACAGTCCGACTTGTTTATTGACGGATTTGTTGCCATCAGCGGTGATACGATCCAAACAGTAGCGGGCGGGGAGATACCTGATGAAATATGCGGTGCTGACACCAAAATTATTGA
>CAZRMB010000379.1:0-2550 GCA_964600925.1 uncultured Syntrophomonas sp. | reverse complement strand
TGGACTTCATTAAAGTGGTCGAAGATTTTACCGGTAATAAAATTACCCCGGAAGCTCTGGGTGAAAGCATCAAATTGATAAACAATAAAAGAAAGACCCTGCAGCGGATCTATAACGCCCGCAAGGCATCACCGGTACCCATCAGCGGCAAAGATGCGCTGCTGGTGACACAGATCGCTTTCTACGATGACCCGGCCCGCTGTGCCCAAATGGGGAATCAGCTGGCAGATGAACTGGAAGAACGGATCGCCCGGCAAGAAGGGGTTATCCCGGCAGATGCTCCTCGTATCCTGATCACCGGAACACCCATGGCGATCCCCAATTGGAAACTGCATCACATTATCGAAACAGCTGGAGCAGCGGTCGTAGTCGAAGAACTGTGTACCGGGACCCGCTATTTTGAAAATCTGGTGGATGAAAGTGCCACCACCATCGAAGGACAGGTCAGAGCGCTGGCAGAACGTTATATGAAGACCAACTGCGCTTGTTTCACACCTAATCCGGGCCGCATCGAGGATATTGTCCGCCTGGCCAAAGAGTATAATGTAGACGGGATCATCGATACCAATCTGCAGTTCTGTAACCTTTACTCCACGGAAAGCTACCTGGTCAAACAGAAGCTGGATGAGATGAATATCCCGGTGCTGCATATTGAAACCGACTACAACGAAAATGATTTTGAACAATTAAGGACCCGGGTCGAGGCCTTTTTGGAAATACTGCGGAAGTAGGTTAGTGTTTTGGAAACAACATCTGATTATGACTGGTATATCCTTTTTCCCAACCATCATGAAGGCCTGCGGTTAAACGGTGAACTAAAGCAGCGGGGGATCAAAAATACCATTGCACCGACGCCCCGGGCTGCCAGTAAAAGCTGCGGTATCTCACTGATCGTTTTGGAACAGGATTTACCGGTCATTGATCAGGTGATCGGGGAACAGCGCATCAATATTGACAAAATTGTGCAGCTGCCCGCCATAAAAAATTGGAAATTCAGGGGGTGCTAATTATGAGCATAACGGTTGATGCCCGGGGATTAAACTGTCCCCAGCCGGTCATTTTGACCAAACGGGCAATGGATGAAAACAGCGGCGAAGAAATCGTGACCCTGGTAGATAATCAAACCGCGTTGGAGAATGTAAGCAAACTGGCGGCCAGCCAGGGCTATGCATTTGTGATCGAAACGGAAGGAACAGACAGTCACATTCACATGACCAAAGAGGATGCCTGCCAGTGTTCCCAAAATGCTCCGGAAAAAGATGTGGCGATCCTGATCAAATCACAATATTTCGGGCAGGGTGATGATGAATTAGGGGAAGTCTTGATGAAGAGCTTCTTTTATACCCTGACAGAAATGGGACCGGAACTTAAAAACCTGATCTTCATGAATGGGGGCGTGCATCTGACCACCGAAGGCTCTCCGATCCTGGAGCATCTGCAATTCCTGGAACAAAAAGGTGTGCAGATCCTATCCTGCGGGACCTGCCTGGACTTTTTCGGCAAGAAGGATAAGCTGGTGGCTGGCCAGGTGACCAATATGTTCACAGCCACAGAACTGGTGATCAACGCCGGTAAAACCATTATCCTGTAAGTGATGCCTTTGGGCAGACAATGCTGAAGAGTAGCAGGGGTGATCAGTGATCGCCCGAAATAAGGCGCGGGCGATCACCGATCGCCCCTACAGCCCCTGGTCAAATGTTTTCCTGTTTCCTGACCAACTAACCAACTTGCAGACACTCCAAACCGTCCCTGCGATACCCTGGTTAAAAGCCCTTATTCCGAACGTTGGCTCTTTCCAGGCTGTCACCGGGTTTACCGGCCAATTCATCGGCCACCTGCTGCTGGTAATGCAGGTATTCTTTAAGCTTATCCTGCAGTTCAAGGTCATCGGTTTGTTCGTATACCATCAATGCCGGATCCACCCCTGCCGGTCCGGAGCGATACAGGATCTCCACATCAAAATTATTCAGGGTTCCAGCCAGATAGCGGTCAGCATTGTAACGGGTCACCAGGCTGTCCGGATTCGTCAGGCATAGGATGCAAAACATAACGATACCCACGCCAACTGCCAGACGGGTGACAGAGAACTGCCATTTTTGCAGGGCGATGATCCCGCCGCAGATGACAGCCATGAAGAGCATAAAAACACAGGGCAGGAGTCGGCGCATGGAAAGTCCATATGCTCCAATGTACAGGGCCATTTTGCTGAAGGCGGTAGCGATCAGCACCAGGGTAAGAAGAGCCAGTAAAGCATTGAGTATTTTCAGGCCGGGACTTTTGCCGTTTCGCTGTTGACCCATTACATTGGCTGTTGTCAGTATAACCAGATTGATGACTGCAATGCCGCATAGTTCAAAGAATCCGCTGCGGGCATATTCAGAATAGATTTGCCACCCTTCTGGCCGCTGACCGACGAAGGCGGAGAAGAAGTAGGGTATCTGGCTGCCTATAAATACGATATATAGCGTACATAGAAAGCCCAGCAGAATATAGACTGTAGTCATGGGCAGGAACTGCAAGTTGGAAATATTGTTCAGGGTGCGGCCTTTT
>CAZRMB010000378.1:0-2558 GCA_964600925.1 uncultured Syntrophomonas sp. | reverse complement strand
CCATCATGGTTTAATATATCTCCCAAATGGCTATGAACATCTATTATCATGTTGACATCCTCTTCCCTTATACATTTTGTATTACCCATGTAACAGTTGCATTGCTAACCATTATTTTCATAATCCCAGATTTTGCTTCAAATCGGTTGGTCCTGACGAGAGCCGATCAGCAATAGTGTATTTCCATCGATAATCATACATAAGCCATAAACTTTTAAAATTAAAGGTACGTATCCTAACTATAGCACAACTGAGCCAAACTCAGAAAATGCGAAAGAATTGTTTAAAGAATAACCCCCGGCACAACTTTGCATTGCACCGGGGGTTAGCATTACTTCAGAACATTGTGTAGTAATTATACTTGCAGATTTTTGAAAGCTTCAGGAACTTCCTTGTAACCCTTTGATTTGATTGCGCCTATTACGATTCCAATTGCCAGCCAGGCGAAACCGATGATGTAGGTAAGGCTTTCAAAGCCTGAAAATACAAATAGCAGAATAGCTACTCCGCAGACCGGACTGATCAAATATTTAACAATATCTCCAAATGTATTTCTTCTCTTCTCTTTAATAAAGAAGAATACAAATACTGCAATATTCAAGAATATAAAAGATGATAATGCCCCGAAGTTGACCAGTCTTACCAATTGTGACAGCGTTAGGAACAGTGGCAGGATGCAGGAAAGCAAGCCGATGATGATTGTTCCGACATAAGGCGTCTGATATTTCGGATGAATCTTGGCAAAGATCTTGGGAATTACGCCGTCTCTGCCCATGCCGTAAAGCATACGTGCGGTTGCAGTTTGCGCAGCCATAATATTGGCAACACCTACAGCCAGGATGTTGATGACCAGTAACGCGATCCTCAGGCTTTCACCACCAGCTGCTGCTGCAGCATCAAAGAAGCCGGTAGCCGGATCGATATTTTTCCAATCAGGCTGAATCAACGCTGCTACATAAGTTTGCAGAACAAATACAACCGCAATTCCGACAAGTGCGATGAGGATACCTTTACCAATCGTCTTTTCCGGACGGTCCGTCTCTTCAGCCAGGGTGCTTATTCCGTCAAATCCCAGGAAAGACAGACAAGCAATAGAAGCCGCGGATGCAATAAAGCTTAAGTCAATTTTGCCAGGCTGATAGAACGGTGCAACAGACAGTTGTCCATATCCGCCGCCGCCTAAAACAAATTTCAGACCTACGATTACGAAAAATAGCAAAATTCCAGCTTCAAGAAAGAACATGACCCAGTCAACACCCTTGGTCATTTCCATTCCGCGAATATTGACAATAGTATTGAAGATAACAAAGATCAGTATCCATACAAACCATGGAATGGAAGGAATCAAGGCAACGCCCCAGGCCGCAACCATAACATACAACAATGAGGGTACAAATACATAATCCAGCAGGATCAGCCATCCGGCGATAAAGCCGAAATGAGGATTAATGCCTCTTTGTACATAGGAATATACAGAACCGGCGATAGGGAATCTCTTGCTCATTTGCATGTATCCAAAAGCTGTGAAACTAATGGCAAGCACACCTACAAGATACACCAGAGGGGTAAGTCCTCCACTGGCAAGCTGGATTTCCCCGTAGATCGACATCGGCGCTATAATTACCATGAACAGCATTCCATAAAGTACGATATCCTTCAGTGAAAGAGCTCTTTTCAATTCCTGTTTGTAGCCGAATCTTTCAATTCCGCCATTGGGTTCAACGTTTTTTTCTGACATAAGTTCTGCTCCTTTTATTAAATTTTTTATGTCAGTCAGCGCTCTTGCACTAACCAATCAATGGTTTAAACTGCGGAAGTTTAGGCGTTCCGAATCTCACAACCAATTCAACATGACATGGTTTGCATGCTTGATTAATTTCCATATCGCTTTGAACCGACATATAAAGATAGGCATCGGTCTTGTCCCACCCATATGCATTGCAGATCAATCTTTGCAGTTCCTTGGACGCAAGTTTCGATGCTTCCGGGAACTCGTGGGCACATGCATTGACATACCAATGTGTAGCTGTTTCGGTTACTGGCCAGTTCAATGCGAAATTCTTGATGATCGAGGTCTTCACCATAATTTCGCCTTTGATTTCGATACCGGTGCCGCAAAGCTCCGCATCACCCATGGTCGCATGGATGTCTCCCATCTGTAAAAGTGCACCCGGCACTCTTACCGGGAAATAAACCCTGGCACCTTTTTTAATTATTTTACTATCCATGTTTCCGCCATGATTTCCCGGGAACCCATCTCCGACCGGTTCGCCATCAGGTGCAGTTCCGATCACTCCAATCATCGGATCAATATGAAATTTTACTCCTTTGAAGTCGGCTACTCCATTTGTGATATTAACAACTCTGGTACGGTCCTCCATATCATCGCAAAGTGGCCCGCATCCCCGTGAAGTGCAAATCACTCCCTGGTCCGCTACCTGGATATCAAGAATGTCTACCACAAGAACATCTCCCGGTACAGCACCATTAATATAGACAGGCCCGGCAGCAGGATTTGCCACGGAATAATCCATATCTAACACTAAATCCTCTTCTTT
>CAZRMB010000377.1:0-2576 GCA_964600925.1 uncultured Syntrophomonas sp. | reverse complement strand
TGGAATACAGGTTGAGCATGATTTGGCATCCCAGGGTAAGGGCCAGGGAAGTCAGCAGACAAATGCGGGGTGAACCAAGCATCCAACGGTACAGCAAAGGATAAAGCAGATAAAGCTGGATAATGATAACGACAAAATAGAGGTGATAGTAGGCAGTGCCCCACAAAAGCTGGATCGGAAGCTGCAGCAGCGCGCTCATGAGATTGGCGCTCATGATTCCGGCCAAACAACTGTAGAAAAGGCTCCACAAAAAATATGGCCACAGCACTTTGCCGAAGCGCCGCCGATAGAAATCCGCACTGGAAAATGATCGACTGTGCAGATCTGCATGGCACAATAAAAAACCGGACATGATCATAAAAAAGGGTACTGCAAAACGGGCAAACTGGTTGGCCAGACAGCCCCATATGGAAGTATAAACATAAGCGGCGGTGACATGGATGCCGATCACGGTCAGGGTTGCCAGAGCCCGCAGGAGATCAAATTCCTGCAGGCGTTCGCGATTTGCCATTTGAGCTTCCTCCGGGTCGATCAAATAAAATTGCTGCGGTATTTATCCCAGATCTTTTCTGCCAGCCAGATACAAATGAGCAGTACCATACCCAGTACAAGCCCGGTGGCTAAGCCGGCCAAAGTGCGGCTGGCGGAAATGCCCACGGACGTAAAGACATGGCAGAAGGAATTGACCATGGAGATGCTACCGATCACTACGCCGAACCCCAGCAAAAACAGGATCAGATCATTTTTATAACGATGATAGAGATAGACCATGGCCAGCAGCGCCGGGTAGCCGATCAGAAACTCTTTAAAACGCGGACGAGCCAGGAAAATATTCTCCAATATCTCCCGCAGCCGGATCTCCAGACTGGAAACCTGGATCCCGGAATCGTTGCCGCTGCGGCCGACATAAACATAGACAACCACCATGGCCAGCAGGAACAAGCCCAGCATGAGATAAGTGGGACTTTTTTTCAGCCAGTCGCTCAGCATCCCCCGCCATTTTTCCCTGGGGACGGTCACGCAAATATAATTGAGCGGAAACAGCAGTAAAGGCAAAATAAAAGCTACTTTCACACCGCTAAAATACGATAGATTCATAATAAAACGGATATCCGCCAGAGAACTCACGATCGTAAACATGCCCATGGCATTTATCACCATGATGATAGCCAGGGAATTGAGCAATTTTTTAATTAACCCGTGCTGCGGATAATATTTTAAATAAATCAGCAGCATTAAACATGAGAATGATGGATATAAAACCGCTGCCGCCAAAGCATATACTTTGGAAAAATCCATGCCTAACAGGACATTTATGGCCACACAAGCCAGCAGGCCAAGAATGGCGATGGCACGCATCCATTTGCGGTGCGGATGCCACAGATATAAAAGGTAGAGCAGGAACGCTGCCAGCAGACTAAGAGAGACAGCCAGGCGATGACCAGCTGTGGTGGCAGCGCTGTTAAAGCCGTACGGGACCGCCGTCTGGTCAACCATAAAACCCTTGGCGGCGATGACGGGCAGGAATCTGGCCACGGTATCAATGGTTTCATTCAAGTTGACGGAAGCCATTTTCTTATCGTCGTTAAAAGGCACCACATATAAGATTCTTATTCCCCGGTCAATAACTGCTCTTATCCAGCGGTAATAACGCTCATCCACCGAAGTAACAAAATCATCGTTGCCGGTTGAATAAACCCGGTTGATCGGGTATCTGGTAGCAGACATGACCGCATCCAGACCTTCCTGTTCAATAATGCCCAACTGTTTGGAGGTTTCAACCACTCCGATGGTCAAATCATATTTATCGATCAGCCGGGCCATTATATCCAGATGATCGGGACTGCCGCTGACACGGTTGTAGTTGAAAATCAAAGTCTTTACATTATAATCGCGGATCAACGGTTCGTATTCCTTCAGATAGTCACTGCTGGTCCCCTTGGTATCTCCCGGCCGCAAAATGATAGCAAAGCCCATCGACCTAAGTTTTTCCAGGATCGATTCTTCGAACCCCAATTGGACATCGGATTCTTTGATATTTGTTGTTTTGGATTTTTCCAGTTGTTCCAGTTCTGCCTTGATAATAAAGTATTCAAGCCCGCCGGCCTGGAAATTGATGATTTGCCTATCAGCAAAGCGGTTGCCCAGCCGCTCACGCAGAAAACTTGCCGTCTCAGGCTTATCGACTGCCACGACCAGATTGGCGGGGCTGATTTCATCCAGATCAGGCAGCTGATTGACAGCCGTCCAGACTTCAGGTTGCCAGGTACGGGCAGCATTACTGAAATCGGCAAAGGTCGCTATATATGCATCTCCCCGGGCGGCTAGTGCGCGCAGGGTCGTTTCCTTGACCGCAATCGTTTTGACCCCGCTGTTTTTCAGATCCGCTAGAACCTGATCAATCAATTCGTTGGAGGATTGTGCGCTTTTTTCAAAAAGCTGATAGTCGGCTACGGTAACCACCGTTTTATTCATACTTTCGTTACTGGTACGCAGCATAAAACCGGATATGGACAGCAGCAGAGCGGCTATCAGTGTTAGCCATAAAAACGCATGCTCACGGTTATTCATTATAC
>CAZRMB010000376.1:0-2577 GCA_964600925.1 uncultured Syntrophomonas sp. | reverse complement strand
CCGGAGCAGATGGAACTCTTTACGGATATGCACAGGCTGGACAGACTCGACCGGCTCGATAATTGCGTCGAAGAGATCCGCGGCCGGTTCGGGAAAAAGGCGGTTTATCCGGCGGCACTTATGGGAGATCTCAAAATGCCGAATGACGGCCGCGATCTGGTGAGGATGCCGGGCCTCATGGCAAGGTAAAAATAAAAAAGAAGCAGAGGATAAGATATATAAAAGAGGGTACCCGGACGAAAAAGTGGGTGCCCTCTTTTTTACGTTAATTTTTTAAGCCGGAAATACTATGATTTTACAATTATGTAGATTCTTTGACAAAGTGGGCGTATAATTTTACCACATGCAAGTTGGCAATTTACTAACCTAAGAGAGATGTAATATATGCGCAAAAGTATAATGCATCCTTTTCCAATGCAATAATAAATATAAGAAGGTATTTAAATGAATGATGAGAATGATATAAGCTTAAAAGAAATTATGTCACAGCTATTTTTGGACTATTATGATCTTTATCCCGGTATGCCAACAATACCAATTAATATTGTATTTACTGATTGCCTTAGCAAATCACACTTAGAATTGAGACCGGATATGAAAGACCGGCTCCTTAAGGAAGGAATAGAAAAAGAAGATGACGGCAATGGTAGAATGGTTCCGCCTCATAATGTTGGAGAATACATTAACATTCTTTTAAATAGGAAAAGATTAATGGAATATATTGATGATGAATCTTCGACTTGGAGAGGTACGTTTGCACATGAACTTACTCATGCAATAGATTATTTTCAAATGGCAGTTAAAGAAAATTTGAATATATATGACCCACTATCGGAAACGGACGGATACCTTATGTTTCAGTTATGGTCAGAATATCATGCTAGAAAATTGGGCTATAGTTTTTTACGTAACCAGTTACATATAGACTCAGATGATGGAAATGAAAAAGAACGAGTAAAACATATTTTGGAAGTAGAATTACCATTTCATACAAAAGCTCATTATAAAGAGTATCATGAAACGAATGACGGAATTAGGCAAATGTATATTACCATGCAATTACTTGGTCGGTGTTCTGTATGGTGCGATTTATTTCCGGAAACGTTTAACGAATCCGCCTTAAAAAGCATCTACATAAATACCCCTTGGATATATGATATATTTGTTTTTTTAAGACAGCATGATACATTGGATAGAATTTATTCTGATTTTGAAAGTATGCGTTTAGTACTAAAAAAAAATTGGAGGGGATTATAAACTAAACCTACATATTTTCCATATGGAATTCACGACCCATACAGTAGTATACTTTTCCAAGTGCAAGCGATAAGTATATAATAATACTTAAAGGAGGACATTTTTTGAGTCCAGTCATTGAGAATCTGCTCAGTCGGAAATCCGTACGCGTGTTTGAGGATAAACTCATCCCGGACGATGTGAAACAAGCGATCTTGACGGCGGCAGTCAATGCACCAACGGCCGGCAATCAGCAGCTGTATACGATTCTGGATATCACAGATCAGGCAATCAAGGATCGCCTGGCAGTCACCTGCGACAACCAGCCTTTTATCGCCAAGGCGCCGATGGTCCTTATCTTCTGCGCCGACGCGCAAAAGTGGTATGATCTTTATGTCAGCTGCGGCTGCGATCCTGAGAGCCCCTCAAGCGGCGACCTGATGCTGGCAGTTGACGACGCTGTCATCGCTGCGCAGAATGCTGTCACCGCGTCATGGAGCCTAGGCGTGGGTTCCTGCTATATCGGGGATATCATGGAGCACTGCGAGGAACACCGGGAGCTGCTTCATCTGCCTCAATATGTGTTTCCCGCCGCAATGCTGGTTTTCGGCTATCCAACGAAGCAGCAGCAGGATAGACCGAAACCGGCCCGCTGCGATTTGAGATATATCGTCCGGGAAAACGAATACCACAGGATGGAAGGCGCGGAACTGCGGGAGATGCTCCGGGAGCAGCCGAAGCGCCAGACTTTTGAAGAGTGGGGACAAGCCTTCTATTCACGCAAATACAATTCAGCTTTCGCGAAAGAGATGGGCCGATCGGTTAAAGTATATCTCAGCGAGTTCAGAAACAAATCTATCGGAAAATAAGTATGGAGTGTACCCCTATTTTCGGCTCAAGCGTGCCGTAAAATAGGGGTATTATAATTTATTGCAGGCCGGTCATCCAGACAGTAACAAGTAATGATGTTTAGGCATGAGAGATTGGTGAAAAACTTTAACGCTGGGGCAGTTCGAGGAGTGTGCCACGCGCGCGCGACCTGCGTGTTTTTTTGAATTGATGGGGGTCGATTGTCTCAACACATACCCCTATAACTCTTTAGGAAAAAGTATTGTCTCCGTCGGCAAATACCGCTTTCTGCGCACGGTATTCACAACCTCACTGGGTAATCAATATTCCTCGGGTCCGCACTGGCTTTTAGCAGCTTTCCAACCAGCTTTTTGCTGACGCTGTCCTCAGTGGACAGGAAGGCCACCATAGCGGGCTTTCTGGCGAAGTCGGGAGGAACATCATGCAAGCAACTTCCGCCGCCCTCAGAGCGGCTATGTTGCACCACAGGGT
>CAZRMB010000375.1:0-2585 GCA_964600925.1 uncultured Syntrophomonas sp. | reverse complement strand
TTTACTTTACGTATTCCCGGTATTGCTCTTCTTTAAACCCCTTCAGCAGTTTTTTTCCGTTGGTCAGCATGGGGCGTACTAAAATGCGAGGATTGGCGGAGATCAGTTCATAAATCTCCTGCTCCGTCATGGCTTCCAGATCGGGTTTGCTTTGTTTATAAGCCTGGCTTTTGGTATTGACGAGTTCTTTTATGGTCTCATCAGCTTGGTTGGCCAGCTTTTTTAATTCTGTAAGGGAGGGGGGTTCTTTTAACAAATCATGATAGGTGAAGATTACGTTTGCTTCTTCCAGCCAAGACTTGGCCTTTTTGCAGGTGCTTCAGGAAGTTACACAGTAAAATTCCAATTCTTTTGTCATTGTCGATCATCCTTTCTGTTTATCACTGATTATTGATCTGCATCAGGAATTCAACCGTTCTTCGTTCATGCCAATATTCATCCTGATTGGGACGATGCATAAAGCCAACATGCCCGCCCCGCGCAGGGACTTCGAGATGAACATACTCATTAGTACGAGCTTCCTGGTAAGGGTAACATTCGGCACCCAGGATAGGATCATCTGCAGCGTTAATGATTAAAGCAGGTATGGCAAGCTGGTCCAGTTTTCTTATACAAGAAGCTTTGTACCAGTAATCCTCAGCATCCTTATAACCGGATAAAGGGGCTGTGATCTGATCATCAAATTGTTTCAGATTCTTTATTGCTTTGATGTTAATACTCTTCAACTCGGGATATTGATCGGCTTTTACTTTGAATTTATTACGCAGCATGATAAGAAATCTCAGACTAATCATATAATTTTTTGCTTTGAGCAATTCGATGGAGGAAGAATACAAATCGCATGGAGCCGAAATTGCCACAATGCCTTTGATATGCGGGTCGATGTCCCCGGCTTTTTCGCCGCCATATTTAAGAACCAGATTCCCCCCCAGGCTAAAACCTACCAGGTATACGGTCGGATAATTGTAGTGCTTTTTAATGGCATCCAATACTTCCTGTAAATCATCGGTTGCTCCTGCCGAATATAGCTTCTTCATCAAATTCATTTCCCCGCTGCAGCCGCGATAATTATAAGCAACTGCGTCAATACCACGGGTATTAAAAGCCTTTACCATCCCCAGCATGTAAGCGCGATCTGATGATCCTTCCAGGCCATGACAAATAACTGCCAAAGATTCAGCCGGCACTTTATTTTCAGCCGCCAAACTCCAGTCCAAATCAATAAAATCTCCATCCGAAGTATTCATCCGCTGGCGTGTGTAATGAACAGAGTCAACTTTTCTAAGCAGGGTGGGCAGAACGCTTTGGATATATGCATTCCTATATTTTTGCAGGGGCATGAATTCTGAATCATAGATCGGCATTTACTTGTTCCCTTTCCCGATTTATCTCTTTGTTTTTTTATTGCAACTATTATAACATTTATTCAATTTACCGACATTTAGCCAAAAGAAAAACCGGACAGAAGGACGAATCAGATAGTGATTCGAACTCTGTCCGGCCGGATATCATTGACCGTTTAATTATGAATATAATTCTTCGATTTCTTTGGGATAATGGGCAAATACCACCCGGTTCTTGATCTTCAGGGTAGGGGTCATTTCATCGCGATCCTCGGTAAACTTGCGGGGAATGATCTTATATCTTTTGATCCTTTCAAAGTCTGCCAGATCATCGTTGACTTTATTGATGGCTGCATCAACCAATTTGTAAAGCTCAGGATGGCCGGCCAGATCATCGCCCACTTCAACACAGGTGTTCATACCGTTAACGGTGGCATAGATCAGTTTGGATTCATCAAAAGCGATCCCTTTTTCCTTGAATATATTAATGATGTTGTCATAAAACGGCACCACCAGGGCGCTGATATATTTGCGGTTGTCGCCTACGACCAGGAGCTGTTCCACGTAGGGATTATTGGTAAATTTCATCTCAATATAAGCGGGAGAAACATTTTTACCGGTATCCAGTACGATGATGGCTTTTTTCCGGTCCTTGATGCGCAGGAAATCATGGTCGATTTCCCCGATATCACCGGTCCTGAACCAGCCATCCGGGGTAAAGCTCAATTCAGTATCTTCCGGGTTGTTTAAATATCCTTTAATAACACTGTCACCACGCACCAGGATCTCATTGTCGTCCGGATCAAGCATTACTTCCATATTGGAGCCCGCCATTTGCGGTGCTTCCCAGCCAATGCGAACGCAGCGCGCTTGTACCATGTTGATGCCGGATGCCGTCTCTGTCAATCCCCATCCATCCAGCAACGGAAAGTTCATGCCCCAGTAATTCTTCTGCAGATCAGCCGGCAGCAACGCCCCGCCTGAATAGGCTTTATTGACCCGTCCGCCGAAAACGCCCCGGAAGAAAGCAAATACTTCCTTATCCGCCTGTAAAAACTCAGCTTTCAAAGCGCTGTCCAGATACAGGGTAGGATCTGTGGTCAGATCGATAACACCGTTTTCATCCATTCTGGTCTCCAATACTTTGCGCCCGATATTGACCGCCCATTCATATTTGTTCTTTCCTTCGGGAGTGTAACACAGCGCTCCGGCCACCCCGTTCCAAATGCGATCCCACAGACG
>CAZRMB010000374.1:0-2590 GCA_964600925.1 uncultured Syntrophomonas sp. | reverse complement strand
ATACCGATTACGATATATTCAATCCCATCCATGTCCGTAATGGCTTCAGATAATATCCCGGCTATTTTTCTGTTATTGATCAGAATATCGTTAGGCCACTTGATACGAGCGGGCAATCCTAGTTCCTCCTGCAGGGTTTCAGCCACAGCTACAGCTATCATTAAGGAGATCCGTGAGATTTCTTTTAATGGTATGCGCGGCCTTAGAATCAGAGACATATACATTCCCTGACCGGCAGGCGAATACCAGTTGCGTCCTCTCCTGCCCCGGCCTTCCGTCTGCATTTCCGCAACTACGACCGTTCCTTCCGGGTATCCCTCTGAAGCTAGAATCCTCGCCTGTTTGTTGGTGGAATCGACGCTTGGATAATAAAAATAATCTCCCCTGCCGAGTATTTCTGTAGTCAGACCGGGGCATACTTCCTCGGCTGTTAAAATATCCGGGCATGCCACCAGTCGATATCCCTTTTTGGATGAGGACTCTACAACATACCCTTCAGCCTGCAATTGCTTTATCTGTTTCCAAACCATGGTGCGTGAAATATTCAAGCTTGCACTCAAGCCCTCACCGGAAAGCCATTCTCCATTATTCTCTTTTAAAGCCAGCAGCACTGATTCGCGCAGTTTCATCCTTTTTCACCACCAATATATAATACTATACGTAGAAGATTAGCAAATATACAGTAGAAATCACAATAGACACCAGCATCAACGGAAAAGCAATTTTCATATAGCCCAGAAAAGTCATGGGATGACCTTCACGGGCAGCAATCCCGGATACAATAACATTGGCCGACGCCCCGATAATCGTACCGTTGCCACCCAGACAGGCACCCAGTGACAAAGCCCACCACAGAGGCGTTACATTCATATGACCGATCTGCCCCATTTCCTGAATCAAAGGAATAAAGGTGGCGACAAACGGAATATTGTCAATAAAGGCTGAAGCAATCGCCGAAAACCAGAGAATAAAAATGGTTGATAGAGTCACGTTGCCCTGCGTCAAATTCACCGCTTCCCGGGCCATGCCTTCAATTATACCAACCTTCTCCAGACCGCCTACCAGAATAAAGAGTCCGACAAAGAAGAACAGGGTGGCCCATTCCACGGTTATGAGCGCTTCTTCCGGATCAACCCGGGTGATCAACATCAGCAGGGCGGCCCCGGTAATTGCTATGGTGGCTGATTCAAGACCAAGATATTGGTGAGTGACGAAACCTAATATAACGATACCAATAACTATAAGCGATTTTTTCATCAAAACCGGGTCTATGATAGATTCTTTCGCATCCATCCTCATTAAACTGGCTTTGTTTTCTTCGGTCGTAATCAGTTTCTTTTTATATATAAATTTAAGTATTATGACTGTCACAATAAAAATGACGATAATAACCGGGGCTAGATTTGTAACGAAATCCATAAATCCGAGCCCGGTCGCACTGCCGATCATGATATTTGGAGGGTCACCGATCAGGGTAGCCGTACCACCGATATTGGAAGATAATATTTCGGCAATGAATATCGGCACCGGGTTTATCTCCAAAGCCGAGCAGATTGATATTGTCACCGGCACAACCAGCAAAACCGTTGTAACATTGTCCAGAAAAGCGGAAGCAACTGCCGTAACGATACTCAGGGCAATCATTATTTTAACCGGATCACCGCCGGTTGAATGAGCCGCTTTAATAGCCACATATTCAAATACACCGCTTTTACGCGTAATTCCAACGATCACCATCATGCCAAACAAGAGACCGATCGTATTGAAATCAATATAACCAACGGCTTCATGTTGACTGATTACTCCGATGACAATCAACAGAGCCGCACCAAAAAGAGCAATAATGGTACGGTGAATTTTTTCCGATATGATGATTGCATAAACGATCAGAAAAAGCATTCCCGCAAACCATATCTGCCATCCCATAAATTTTCACTCCCTTTTTACTCCTTTAGTTTGTTATGTAGATGTTAAATCCTTATATTGCAATCTACTCTTTATCAAAGCAGTTGGCCGGTATTTGCTTGAATTTTCTGCTCATACGTCCTTCTTCTCCATAGTAAGTATTGAATTTGCCCAGTTGTTCTTCCGCTTGGAATGGAAACCAGCCTTGCCTGCAGTCCAGACATATACATTCAGTTCGGTTGTACCCGATAAAGCCAAAGACCGGACCAAGCGGACCAAGAATGCAAGTAACCAGCAAAGCTCTGATGATGGCAAAGCCATACTTGTGATAGACGTAATTTTCCCCATGACAATTCGGACAACGGCTGTATATACCAGGAGCCCCTGTCCCACAGTGATAACAATGGTGAGCATTCTCGGCAACGGTTTGACCGCAGACCCTGCAGACAGTATCCTTATTGCTTGCTTTATAAACTTTTGCCATGGCCCGATCCAACACCTTTAACTATGAAATGATTTATTACAGCTGACATAAAGTTTGGAAGTTGAAACAATATCCAACTTCCAAATCTAAATATTTTATATTTTGTTTACCCCAGTTCAGCGATAACATCGCCTTCGGCAATTTGTTGACCTACTTTTACTTTAATTTCTTTTACAACTCCATCTTCCGGTGCATAGATCG
>CAZRMB010000373.1:0-2594 GCA_964600925.1 uncultured Syntrophomonas sp. | reverse complement strand
CCCCGCTCAGCCATTGGCTAAGCGGGGTGAATTCTTTTCAGGTGATCAAATAATTAAATTATTTCTTAAGCGCAGCGGCTTTCTTGGCTAGGGAGCCAAAAGGTGCTCCAACCGGCAGTACAGTAAATCCATAATGAGTATTCAGCACTGTGGCTGCAGAACCATAGAAAGATGCGATCGCAATTGCTAATTCAGAGTAAGCGGCCAACATATGCCAGGCCTCTCCGCCCCAACCCAGTGTGCTCATGAATAAGCCCAGGAAGAGCAGGTCGATCAGGAAAAAGATAATGAACAGTACTTTGTTGGCTCCCATTGCACCAACCGTCATAAAAACGGTAAAAATAAAATAACCCAGGAAAGCGTAACCAAGCTGATGAGGATCAAAACCCGCCCCTTCACCAATCGTTCCGGTTACTTTCATATACCAGGTCATGGCAACCGCAAACCAGAAGAACCCGTATCCGCAAAATGCAGTTGCCCCGAAGGTATTGTCATGTTTATAGTCCATCAGGCCAGCCACAAATTGGGCGGCGGCACCGAGGAAAATTGCCCAGGGTATAATGTAGGCTACACCGTCTGTGATTCCCAGTTTTTGAGTTGAGGCCACCAGAGTTACCATTGCCAGACCCATCAAGCCCAGCGGTGAAGGATTTGCAACCAGGTCCTGCACGTGACCTGAAATTCTCACTTCGGAAATAGAACCTGCTTTTTCACTTGCGTTGCTCTTTGACATAATTTCCTCCCCGTAATTATTCATTGATAATTCTTTCTACCGTTGGGTCAACCGATTATTTTATGATTTCCCGCAGCAGTTGGTTACCTCCTTTCGATAATATCTTTATCAAGTTCAACAAATCTTTTAAAATTCCTGTTTTTTAAACAAATGTTTATTACGGTTGTTATAGCCGGTAATCTGCATTATCTCCAAAAAATGTTCAAATATCATAACATACAAAAAAATAATATAATCTATCGGAAAATAAAACAATTTATAATATTATGAATAATTAAATAATTGCGACGAGAAAAGAAGGAATTACCATGTGAACTAGCGAAAAGATGGATAAGTCAAAAATAATTTACATTTATTGGAGCTGAAAGATAATAATGGCTCATGGGGTGGAGGTGTTGCAAGCAAAATAAAATAAGGCATTTAAAGAGATAATAATCAGCCTGGGAGAAGTGGAATATACTTGAGGAGGTATAATCGTGTCCGCTAATTTTGCGTATAAGAATACGCGCGATCTTAAATTTATTTTAAAAGAGTGGCTGCCTACCGAAGAAATATTTGCTTATCCGCATTTTGCCGACTATTATTCCAAGGAAGACGTTGATTCAGTCCTTGATCCTATTCTGAAAATGGCCAAAGAACTAATAGAACCAAGCAATGAAGATGGAAATTCCAATCCCTGTCGGTATGATAATGGAAAAGTATTTACTCCACCTACATTTGGCCCGCTGTTTCATAAGTTGCAGTCAGAAGGGTGGGGGACCAGCAACATTGATGAATCCGAAGACGCCATGGTTTTGCCCCATATTTTGAAATCTGCCGTCTGGGAATTATTCTTGGCTGCCAATCCGGCCTTCCTGCCTTACATCATACTAACCAGCGGTGCGGGTGAATTGATCCAGAGTTTTGCTTCGCCGGAATTAAAGGAAATATTTTTGCCCAAGATGATGGATGGTACCTGGTCGGGGACGATGTGTCTGACCGAATCAACAGCCGGCTCTGACGTCGGAGATATCTTATCCAAAGCTTATCCGACTGATCATCCCCGCATCTTTAAAATCAAAGGCAGCAAGATCTTCATAACCGGCGGTGACAACGATTTCACCGAAAACGTTATTCATCTTTATTTGGCCAAGGTTGAGGGATCTGCCAAAGGAACCAAAGGAATATCCTTGTTTATTGTGCCTAAATACTGGGTCAATGAGGATGGCAGTCTGTCTGACAACGATGTCCAGACCACCGGCATTGAACATAAATTGGGCCAGTACGGTTCCGTAACTGCCTCTCTGAGCATGGGCGAAAACGGCAACTGCCGTGGTTGGCTGTTAGGGAAAAATCCGCTGGAAAATGACGGAATTGGCGAAGGTATGGCGCAGATGTTTGAAATGATGAACGGAGCCCGCATGGAAACCGGCCATTCTGCCTTGGCCTGCCTTGCCAATGCTTTCTATAATGCGCGTGATTATTGTCAGGAGAGAATTCAGGGACGTCTTATGGTTGATCCTAAAGGTGACCGGGTCAGCATTATCAAACATGAAGATATCAAAAGGACCCTGCTTATGGGAAAGGCCCATATTGAAGCTATGCGGGCCATGATGTACAGATCTTATTTTGCCTTTGACGTGCGTCATTGTGATCCTGATCCTGACAAACGCAAAAAGGCCAATAACCTGATCGAGGTTACTACTCCATTGTGCAAAGCTTTTCCCAGTGATGAAGCCTGGTGGCTGATCGGTGAAGCGATTCAAGCTTACGGGGGATATGGTTACTGTGAAGAATATCCGGTAGCTCAAATTGCCAGAGATGTGAAGATCTATTCCATCTGGGAGGGAACCAATTTCATTCAGGCCATGGATCTGGTGGG
>CAZRMB010000372.1:0-2599 GCA_964600925.1 uncultured Syntrophomonas sp. | reverse complement strand
CCTCTGTGAATCGTTTGCTGTAAATATTCCAGTAATAAAGTCAGATTCCTTTAAAATTAAGATCATTCGTCACATTTTGTATGAATAAATCCCCGCTCTGTAACCATAAAAGAACCCGTATCACAAAAACAACGATACGGGTTAAGTCTAAATTCAAATTAATTTGTAATGCTTATTTGGCCTTGCCGCTCTCCGCTTCCTCAGCCTTCAGAACTTTGCGCATAATCTTTCCGGTACCTCCTTTGGGAAGGATATCCCGGAATTCGATCACCCGCGGATATTTATAAGCTGACATTTCTTTGCTGGCCCATTCTACAATTTCTTCTGCCGTTATTTTACCGACATAATCTGGCTTGAGGACAATAAATGCTTTGACTTCCTCTCCTTTGTAATCATGAGGTATGCCGATAACACAGCATTCCAATATGGCTGGATGATGATAGAGGTATTCTTCCACTTCCGCCGGGTATACACTGAATCCGGATACTTTGATCATTTCCTTGGTCCTGCCGCACAGCCACAGGAAACCTTCTTCGTCCATCCGCACGATATCGCCCGTCTTCAGCCACAGGAAATCGCTGTCATCTGATTTCACAAAAGTTTCTGCCGTACCCTCAGGGTTGTTCCAGTAACCGATGGCAGTAGAAGGACCTCTTTGCCACAGTTCCCCTTCCTCTCCGATCCCTGCATCAATGTTTTCATCCTTGAGGCTGGCTATCCTGATGTCGAGTAAAGGACAGGGAATCCCTATCGAACCGACTTTGGAATAACCGCTGGAATTGCATATCGTATAAGCCATGGTTTCACTCATACCAAAACCGTCCTGCAGTTCAAACCCGAAGAGTTCCTTGTATGTGTTAAATAAAGCCTGGGGCAGAGGCATGCCGCCGGTACCGGCGAAAGTCAGCGAAGTCAGATCATAATCTTTGAATTTGGGATGCTGGAGGAAAGCAATGTTCATTGTGGTGATACCGATCCAGACTGAAACGCGATATTTTTCAATCGCCTGATACAATGTTTCCAGATCGAAGCGGACCAGCAAGACAATGGTTGCACCCATAAGAATGGGGGCATTCAAGGAATTATTGGATCCGTTTACATGAAACAGTGGCAGAACTGCCACATGGATATCGTCAAAATAGGTCGGTCTCCCGTAAGCTGAATTGGTAGCATTAGCCAGTACATTGAAATGAGTCAGGATCGCACCTTTTGGGTTACCGGTGGTGCCTGAAGTATATTGCAGCATGGCAATATCTTTTTTGATATCCAGATCAGCCATTTCAGCAATCGGTTCACTTGTGACGAGTTCCTTCCAGGCAACCGTATTCGGTAAATCTCCCCCTTTGCCACCGGGATCGAAGCTTACCAAAATATCTGGCTCGGCAGGCAGGTATTCACCCAGAGAAGCAATCACGACTTTTTCCACGGAAGGCACCTCATCCCTGATGGCAGCGAAAACCGGGAAGAGATCATCCTCAAAAATAGCTACTTTCGGTGTGCAGTCATTTAATACAAAACGCAGTTCACCGGGTTTATACAAAGGACTTCCGGTTATTACCGTAGCTCCGATGGCTGATGCTGCGTAATAGGCAATAATAAACTGGGGGCAGTTCTGCAGGGCAATATATAAACGATCACCCTTTTTCATCCCCATTTTCTGCAGGCCGCCGGCCACCCGCCAGACCATGTCATTCAATTCCTTGAAGGTGATAACGCGGCCATAAAAAATAATTGCCGGTTTATTAGGTATTCTCAAAGAATGATCATAAAGGTGCTTTACGATGGGGTCTTTCCCGTAATGAAAACGATCCGGCCACCAGTGGGGTATGTTTTTTTCCCATATTTTCTTATCCATTGCTTTATACATTGATGTACTCCCCCTCAAATAATTACTAATAAACAGCGGTTATTTTTTCATCGCCTCCTTGAATTTTAAACACCCGGGATATATCTTCCCGGAAACAGCAAAAACCCAGCGGCAATTATTCCAAAATTGCCCGCAAATCTTTTTCCAGTTTGATTTCTACCACAATAAGCTATAAATATCACTTCAATTTTTAGACAAAATATCCTCTTTATATTAAAATATCTCATAAATATTTGACATTTTAATTGATGAATTTTTGCTAATATAAGGCAAATACCCGGGTTGTATAGCCCGGGTACGCA
The DNA here is from genome assembly GCA_964600925.1 of uncultured Syntrophomonas sp. GTDB lineage: Bacteria > Bacillota > Syntrophomonadia > Syntrophomonadales > Syntrophomonadaceae > Syntrophomonas_B. The sequence continues at coordinate 430 of CAZRMB010000372.1, read as the reverse complement.
ATGGAAATGTATTGATCGATCTATTTTAACTTCTTTTGCTCTTCGATTGCTTCCGCCAGTTCGTTCAAATAAGTCCAGCGGTCCAGCAAGTCATCCTGTCGTTTGATGATTTCATCCCGTTGCGCATTGAGATCATCCAGCAGTCTGTAATCACTTCCGGCATGATTAATCTTATCATTGATTTCCTGCAGTTCATTTTCTACAGTTGCTATTTTATCATCAATTTCTGCGAACTCTTTTTGTTCGCGAAATGTAAATTTCAACGTTTTTAGCTTTTCCCTGACAGTCGGTTCTTTGCTGACAGATGAAGCACTGCCTTCATCGTCTTGCTTTTCCTGTTTGCCCTGTCTGGCTTCCAAACTTCGCAGGAAATCAGAATAGTTGCCCGGATATTCAACCAATTTTCCTGACTTTTCAAAAGCCAGGATTT
>CAZRMB010000371.1:0-2601 GCA_964600925.1 uncultured Syntrophomonas sp. | reverse complement strand
AAAAAGGGAGGTTTGTTTATGTTAAAACGCGGGAAGCTTTCCTGCATATTATTGGTTGCATTCTTCTTATTAACTGTAATTTGCTTTTCTATTTATCCAACTGGTATCCTGTCAGCAAGCGAAGGCGCATCTTTTACTATCGTTTCTCCCGAAGCCGGGGATGTTTGGGCAGCAGGTAACGAACAAACTATTACCTGGACTTATACTGGCTATCCTGGGGATAAAATAAACCTGACGCTTTACACAGGCGACAGGAGTATATTTTCAATTGCCAAAAATGTTCCTGTCGGCTCCGGCGGCAGCGGATCATACACCTGGAAAATTAATTCTGTGTATGTTGCAGAAGGTGATGATTACAGTATACGGATCTGGACCCCCAGTACTATAAATCGGACTGAAGCCTTCAGTCAGACCTTCAGTGTTACTCACCAGGCATCTGCTCAGCAGTCAGATCAAGACCAGAATCCTGCTGATAATCAGAATACTCAGCAATCGGATCTCTCGGATACAGTCATTATTAATGATCCTTCATTTGTCACCCTGACCGCGGTTCCTAATTCTGACGGTGGGACTGATTCGCTTTATAATCTGCAGGTCAAAGCCAATAATTCTTCTTCCCCCGTGGAGGTATCCTATCTTACACTAAATGCCAACGCGTCGCCTGATAATCCATCAACTGGTATAAAAGTTCTCCCTTTAAGTGAATCCACTAATGCCTGGAGTTCAACCAGTCAAATATACAGCCATACCGAAGTGGGAGGCTGGGGTATGCCTGAATATCAGAAAAATCCCCAGAGTTTTGCCTTGCCGCATTATCGTACCTGCGTTATGATGCTGGCCCGTTATGAAAAAATATACGTAGTTTTTATCAGAGAAAACGATGGCGTACTGACTTACAAAGTTTTTCAGGGGGGAGCATTTAAAGGTTTGGACGTTCCCGGTCTGGCAAAAGTCGTGCGCAGCGGCGATCAGTTTCAGATCCATTCCGAAGGCGGAGCTGTGGAAGTAGGCATTTGGGATAAAGGCTCCTATACTCATGATGAAGTTACCGGCTGGGCCCAGACCAGCTACCAGGCCAATGATAAACTCTATTCCATACCTAAATACGGCATGTTTATGATGACCATCGGCCGCTATGGAAATCTTGGCCTGATCATGGGCAATTACAATGACGGTCAATTGGGAACGGTCTGTTTTTCAGGCTCAGAACTTTTGGGCTCGGAAAGCGTTTCAGGTCTTTGTGGAATCACCAGTGCCGGAAGTTCCAATATCAGCATAGATGCAAACGGAAGCAATCCGGTCGAGGTATCTCACTTTGCCTTGGATAATACCAGTTGGCAATGGGAAGTAAACGGCTGGGGACAGGAAGGATTCAGTCAGAATCCTCAGGTGTTGCCGCTAAAGCATTACACGCCCGGTTTCTTTACCTGCAGCCGATACAATAATGCCGGTATCTTTTTCTACAACGAGAATGATGGCCAAATGGGCATCTTGCCGCTTAACAGCAGTACCCAGGCCGCAGCAGCAGGAGGCGCGGTCCTGACCACTGCTTCTCAGGCCCAATCCTCTTCCTCGGATATAAAAGTATATCTTGATGGACAGTTACTGTCTTTCGATCAGCCGCCGGTAATAATAAACAGTTCCACTCTGGTTCCTATGCGGGCTATTTTTGAAGCTCTTGGAGCTTCTGTCAACTGGGATTCAGCCAGTCAAATGGTTACAGCCGTCAAAGGTGATACTACAATCAAATTGATCATCGGATTGGGAACCGCACAGATAAACGGGCACGAGACCGCTCTTAGCCAACCGGCCCAGTTAATAGGCGGCCGCACCATGGTTCCCCTGCGCTTTATTGCCGAAGCCCTTGATTGCGTGGTCGACTGGGATGACCCCACCCGGACCATAACCATTACCTCTTCAGGTTCTGGAACCACCGAACTTTCATATAATGGCAAACAGGTGGTGGATTTATTTTTCAGCAGCCTGGGCAGCGGTGAGGTGGACGATGCCATGTCTCTGATGGATTCCGAACTTTTAGGCAACAGCGCATCCCAGTCCAGCTGGAGGACTGTTTTCAATTCTTTTGATGGGCTTCAGGTAAGCAGCATTGATGACTGGAATCCTGGTGAATGGACTACAGACCAGCAAACATATAAGGTTCAGTTTACTCTGCAGTTGAAAACGGGAACTGCTGAAACTATGTGGTTTGCTGGCAGCAATACCCGCTGGGTAACCGTTAAGCAGACCAATGGCGACTGGAAGATAAGCGTACTGGCTACCGGTCCCTGATCATCTTAAACCTGATCATCGTTATGCCAAAGGCAGCCGCGGGTTAATCCCGCGGCTGTCTTAATCGTTGTGTGAATCCGAATATTCAGTGGTTCCTTGTATCCATAACATATCCTTTCTCCGAAACATGACCTGCTCAGAAGCAATGCTGATTTTCCTCAAAACATGGCAATAATTTATAATAAACATTCTCTGAGGCTACCATAAAAAGCAAGTAACAGCGCAGGTTTTGCGGTTCTTGGTTGATTTTTTATAATTTTTCTTAACGTTTTTAGTTCAATATTAAAATTCTGTTCTGGCGGTCAGACTATC
>CAZRMB010000370.1:1280-2616 GCA_964600925.1 uncultured Syntrophomonas sp. | reverse complement strand
GGTGGTTGACTATGGCAGCCGCATGGCGGAAGATCAGCGTAAATTGAGTACGCTTTTCAACAAACTGGTGGAGATCATATATGAAGCCAATTGCTGGGCCCGCTATGAAAAAGTCGACATAGTAAGTGCTGAGCACGTCCAAAAAGCAATTACGGAAAAGAAATATCGTTCCGCCATGATTGAAGAGAAAATACAGGAACAAATTGATCAGGATAGTCTGATCATTAATGTATATGATCGAAAAGTAGGGGAATTGAACGGTCTGGCAGTATATGAGATGGGTGATTATTCTTTTGGCAAACCGGTTCGTATCACAGCCAAAACTTTTATGGGAGAAAAAGGATTGGTTAATATTGAACGCGAAATCCAGCTTAGCGGCAAGATACACAGCAAGGGAGTTTTAACCCTGAGCGGTTACATGGGTGCCCAATATGCGCAGGATAAAAATTTGTCATTGTCAGCCAGTCTTACGCTTGAACAAAGCTATTCCGGAATCGAAGGTGACAGCGCCTCGAGCGCAGAGTTATATGCCCTTTTATCCAGTCTGGCAAACTTGCCGCTGGAACAAGGGATAGCGGTTACCGGTTCAGTAAACCAGAATGGCGAGATTCAGCCGGTTGGGGGAATAAATCAAAAGATCGAAGGCTTTTTCCAGGTCTGTCGGCAGAAGGGTTTGAGCGGCAAGCAAGGCTGTATCATTCCCAAAAAGAATCTTTCCCAGCTGATGTTGGATGAGGAAGTTGTGGAAGCAGTACAAAGCGGCCGATTTAATCTGTGGGCGGTAGAATCTATCGATGAAGGGATCGAGATCTTAAGTGGTACAGCAGCCGGTAAGCGTGAGGAGAAAGGTAAATTTCCACCCGGTACGGTTCACTTCCTGGTTGATGAACAGCTCAGTGCATGGAGCCGTAAGGGCAGAAGAGGTGAAGCCGCTATGAAAGATGGCGGAGAAGATGTTTCCCGAGCGGTACGCTTGCGCAGAAGGAGGAGATAATTATATGATGAAAAAAACCAGCATCGTCCTACTTTTGGTATTTCTGCTGGCTGCTTTGTCTATAACCGGCTGCAAATTGAATATTCAACAGCTCTGGCAGAAGACTCAGCCTGACGAGCCTGAACTGCTGAATGTGGAAATGCATTTTGCCAATGGTGACATCGTATACGGTTATGTCAAAAGCATGGGCATTGATGTTGAGGGGGAAGTTTATAACGGCGGCTCGTCCATAAACTATTTCTATGATCAGCAGGGCAAAATCATCGGGTCCTTTAACTATTCGCGGCTTGAATATATGAAACTGATTCCATGAGAGCTGGCGCGTCGGGCGTGTACACCCCG
>CAZRMB010000370.1:0-1180 GCA_964600925.1 uncultured Syntrophomonas sp. | reverse complement strand
CGTCTCAATCAAATGGGAATTGCCGTTCTCGCCTTTGATTTTAGCGGCAGCGGTGAGAGCGAAGGCAATTTTGTCAGGGTAACGCTGAGCGGGCAAGCATCTGATTTAAAATCAGTGGTTGATTATGCCTGCGCACATTTGACAGTACCCATTATTATGCTGGGTCGTAGTTTTGGCGGGAGTACAGTTCTTGTTGAAGGAGCCGGGGACAAGCGAATCGCTGGCCTTATTCTCTGGTCCACGCCGATTTTTATGACAGAAACATTTTCTGCCATGATGCCGACTGAGTATAATCGAATGCAGAATGGGCAAATTGTAGCCGTGTCTGATGATTACGGCCATTTTGAACTTGGCCCTGAACTGGCGGCAGATTTTGCCAATCATGATATGGATGGATATTTGCAGGCGATTGGAAATCGACCGGTCATGATCATACAATCCCAAGATGACGAGCTGGTTTCACCAGAAAACGCACTATATATGGAGAGACGGTTGAATAACGCCAGTTTGTGTCTGGTGGAAGAAGCCGGTCACAGGTTTTTGGACAAAACGTCATTGAGAGAAGAAATGACCATCGATTGGCTGAAAAGATATTTTGTGGAGGAATGAATGAATTTTGATTTTTTCAGCATCGATTCCACGGTGCATTATTTAAGAAGCTTTGGTATTTATGGGCCTTTGGTGGCGTTTTTACTTTTCTTTCTGCAGGCCATTGCCCCTATTATTCCCTATATTATATTTGCTGGTGCAGCAGGAATGGTATTTGGGAAATGGATTGGATTTTTACTGGCCTGGTTTGGGGCTATAGCCGGTGCCTGGTTTCTGTATTGGATTTCTGACAAGATGGCTGGAAATCTTTTGGTGATCAAGCTTCAAAAAAGATATAATTTCGATCTTAACAGAATCAACGATCGTAATATTTTCTGGGTGTTGCTGGCTTGCCGCATTTTTCCGGTGGTACCAACCCCCATTATAAATATTGGATCGGCACTGGCAGGAGTTAGTCCCAAAATATTCTTGTCTTCATCAATCATTGGCAAGATGCCCTGGGCTTTCGTTTATGTTGCACTAGGCAACTACCTGATGCAAACCAAAAACATCAGCAATACGCTTACCATTATTGGCTTAATACTGCTGGTTTCTTTTCTGGGGATACACTATTTCCGCAAATTGCTGCCCA
>CAZRMB010000369.1:0-2621 GCA_964600925.1 uncultured Syntrophomonas sp. | reverse complement strand
TATGACGCGTCGTCAGTTTATAAGACGAAGCGGAATTTCTATTGCAGTAATAACTACAGCTTCAACCTTGGGTTTTAATCTTGATTCGATTCAGGCAGCTATACCGGCATTAAGAATCAAGAATATCAAACCTGTTCCGACAATTTGCCCTTACTGTGGTTCCGGATGTGGGCTGGTTGTTTATGCAGAACGTGACAACGAAGATAAGTTTGTCAAACTTTTGAGTGTGCAAGGTGATCCTGATAATCCAATAAACAGAGGCGGAGCCTGTTCCAAAGGTTCGGCTATGTTTAACCTCAGAGAAATTTATGATCCGGAAAACGGTGAGCAGATTGTTAACCCAAAAAGGATTGCCAAACCACTTTACCGTGCTCCAGGATCTACCAAATGGGAAGAAAAAGACTGGGATTGGATGCTGGACAGAATTGCTGAAAAGGTAAAAGAAACACGGGATAACAGTTTTATACACAAAGAAGTTCTTCCAGATGGCACAGAAATCATTGTAAACCGAACCGAGAAAATTGCTTCTATTGGCGGTTCTGGCATGGATAATGAAGAATGTTATCTGTTATCCAAAATGATGAGATCTCTGGGGTTGGTTTACCTGGAAACACAAGCCCGGCTATGCCACTCACCGTCAGTTGGAGGATTAGCTCCTTCATTTGGCAGAGGAGTAATGACCAATCATGTAGTAGATATGAAAAACACGGACTGTGCTTTACTTATGGGCAGCAATGCGGCAGAGAATCATCCTATAACCTTTAAATGGTTACTGAAGGCGCGGGAAAATCGCGGTGCCAAAATTATCCACGTAGATCCGCGTTTTACCAGGACCTCTGCCCGGTCAGATATTTACGCTCCGATGCGGTCGGGAACTGACATTGCTTTCCTGGGCGGCATGATCAAATATATTATTGACAATGGACTATTTCACTATGACTATGTTTTAAATTATACCAATGCCTCTTTTCTGATAAAGGATGAATACGAATTTAAGGATGGTCTTTTTTCCGGTTATGATAAAGAAGCCCGGAAATACGATAACAACAGTTGGGACTACCTGAAAGATGAAGCGGGATTGCCGTTAACTGATCCCACCCTGCAGCATCCGCGCTGCGTTTTTCAGTTAATGAAAAAACATTATGAACGTTATGATATTGATACTGTATGTAAAATTACCGGTACTCCCAGGAACAAGTATCTGACGGTACTGGATGCTTTTTGCGCTACCGGTGCTCCGGATAAAACCGGCACCATCCTGTATGCCATGGGTATAACCCAGCACACTGTAGGCAGTCAGAATATCCGCGCTTTTGCCATAGTGCAGTTATTGCTGGGCAATATAGGACGTCCAGGCGGCGGGATCAATGCGCTGCGCGGTGAGAACAATGTACAGGGAGCTACCGACATGGCCCTCCTATATCATATAATTCCCGGATATATTGATTCCCCAGTTAATAATGCTTCTAACCAGGATTTGCTGGCTTTCATCCGTGCGGTTACTCCCGGAGCAGCTAACTTGCAATTTAGTAGTCTGGAAGAATTTCGTGCCTTGGTAAAAGCTGGTTTTGCTAACTCCGGCTGGAAAATCAATAGTTCCAAATGGGTTGTAAGTATGCTCAAAGCCTGGTATGGTGATGCGGCCAAAGCTGAAAATGATTATGCTTATCACTACCTGCCCAAGCGGGATGCCAGTAAAAACTACTCGCATATTGGCATGTTTGAAGCCATGGGTAAAGGTGAAATCGAGGGTCTCTTTGTCAATGGCACCAATCCGGTAGTCGGCGGACCTAATGCTAATAAAGAGCAGACTGCGCTCAGTAAACTTAAATGGATGGTGGCTTCTGACCTGTGGTTAACAGAGACTGCGGACTTCTGGACCTATCCAGCCTGGGAAAGACCGGCTCATAGTGAGAAGGTGGAGAGGCTGCAGCCCGAAGATATTCAAACCGAAGTATTCTTCCTGCCGGCTGCAGCTGTATATGAAAAAGAAGGCACGGCAGCCTCAACCGGACGCTGGGTACAATTCCGCTGGAAAGGTGCAGATCCGGTCGGCGAATCCAAATCCGATTTATGGATCTACAATGAACTGGGCAAAAAGCTGAAGAAGTTGTATGAAGGCAGCCAGCGTCCTGAAGATGAACCGATCGTCAACATGACCTGGGACTATGACAATGAACACGGTGAAGACGATGTCTTAAAAGTTGCCAACGAATTGTGCGGTTACAGTACAGTTGACGGCAAGCCGGTCGAAGGCTTTGCCAAACTTACCGATGATGGCAAGACCGCCTGCGGATGCTGGGTATATTGCGGAGCTACCACCCTAAAAGATGGTAAATGGATATATAAACCGCAGCTGCGCAAAAACGATGACCCCAGCGGTTTGGGAATCTTCCCCGAATGGTCCTGGGCCTGGCCAATGAACCGCCGCATTGTATATAATCGCTGTTCGGTCCAGCCTGACGGGATAACTCCCTGGCCGGGTGATGCTGAACGTCAGCTGGTACACTGGGATTCTACAATTGTGGCTGATCCTGCCAAACCTGAAGTAGTGGGCAAATGGGTAGGAGTTGATGTACCTGACTTTATTGCAACGACCGGCCCTGACAAACCAGCCTTTA
>CAZRMB010000368.1:0-2621 GCA_964600925.1 uncultured Syntrophomonas sp. | reverse complement strand
CTGGTCAGGTCGAGCATACCCAGGGCGGCGCAGCCATGATCGCGCTTCGATCCGGTGCTCCGGTACTGCCGGTTGCCTGTATTGGCTCTGACAAAAGTATTCCTTGCGGATGGCTGTGGCCGTTAATCATAAGAATAGGTGAGCCGATTTCCATGCTGGATTATCAGGGACAAAAGATAAATTCAGAAACCATGGAAAAGCTTAGTAATGAAATAACTGACAAAATAAATGCCCTTTTAAGTAAATAAAGCAGGAATTGGCAGGTTTGCTACGAAATTATTAGAATATACGAGGTGTATCATTTGCAGCTTATGGTAGCTGATGAAGCCGGTTTTTGTGCCGGCGTCAAAAGAGCATTTCAAATCAGCACGGAAATGGCCAATACAGAAGGAAAATGGTTTACACTGGGGCCGTTGGTGCATAATAAAGCGGTAGTTGATTATTTCAATCAAAGAGGGATTGGACCGGTCGAAAATATCGATAATCTGACCGGTGATGGAATAATAATCAGATCACATGGAGTTAGTCCGCAGATCCTGGTGGAAATCGAGGAAAAAGGACTTATGATCAGGGACGCGACCTGCCCGCTGGTCAAAAAAGTTCATGAGGCTGCAAGGCTGTTACTTAGCGAAGGATATGATATTATAGTATTTGGTGATATTCATCATCCTGAAGTACAAGGTATATTAGGATGGTGTGATCATAAAGCCCAAGTCATTACCAGCATTGATGAAGTGCAAAGCCAAAAAAAATTTAAAAAATTGGGGGTTATTTCACAAACGACCCGTAATGAGAATGAATTTTTGGCAGTGGTAGAAGCGCTTTTGCCGAGGGCACAAGAAATTCGTGTATTTAATACCATTTGTTCAGCCACTCGTAAAAGGCAGGAGGCAGCCAGATTATTAAGCGCGGAAGTCGATTGTATGCTGGTAATTGGAGATAGAAATAGTTCCAATACCAAAACCCTGGCACAGGAGTGCCAGAACACCGGAGTTGCCACCCACGTTATTGAATCTGTGCAGGATCTCGATCCAGCCTGGTTCGAAAAAAGTGATAAAGTCGGTGTTTCAGCGGGAGCTTCTACTCCGGATTGGATAATTAAGGAGGTATTAGATAGGATGACGCAGTTTGATGACGACGCTCCACAGGAGCAAATTCAGGAAACCCAGATCGAGACCAATGAACCACAGGAAAGTGAATCCAGCGAAGAAAATTTCGCTAAAATGGAAGCGGAGATGGCTGATATAGTCAGTCCCAACCGCGGCGACATTATTAAGGGCATTGTAGTAGAAGTACACGACGATGACGTAATGGTGGACGTTGGCGGAAAATCCGAAGGAATCATTCCCCTTAGAGAGATGTCTGTAAAAGATGTCAACTCAGCCAAACTTCTGGCCACCGTCGGTGAAGAAATCGAAGTGCTCGTACTTAAATGGGATGATGACGGAACGATCCTGCTGTCCAAAAAGAAAGTTGACTCCAGAAGAGCCATGGATAAACTGGAGGAAACTTTTAATGAAGGCAGCTTGATTGAAGGTACGATCGTTTCAAGTGTAAAAGGCGGATTGCTGGTTGATGTTGGGGTCGTAGCCTTTTTGCCTGCTTCGCATGTGGATGATGGTTATGTTAAAAACCTTGATGAATATATTGGCAAGACGTATACATTCAAAATTATCGAATTCAACCGGAATAAAAAACGGGGATCACAAATCGTTTTATCCCGTAAACAACTGGTTGAAGCAGAGAAATCAAAACTCAGAGATCAGTTCTGGTCAACCATAGAAGAGGGCCAGGTATTGAAGGGCAGAGTCAAACGTCTGGTAGATTACGGTGCTTTCATTGATCTGGGCGGTTTTGAAGGACTCCTGCACGTTTCTGAAATAGATCATGTACGTATCGATCATCCTTCTGCGGTATTCAAAGAAGGCGACGAGATCGATGTCTATATCCTGTCTCTGGATCGTGAAAAACAGAGAGTTTCCCTGAGCCGTAAAAAGCTTATGAAGAGCCCCTGGGAAATTGTAATGGAAAAATATAACGAGGGTGACATCGTTGATGGCAAAGTCGTGCGCATTGCTCCTTTCGGTGCGTTTGTAGAAATCGAACCGGGCGTGGACGGACTGGTACACATTTCCCAACTAGCCAATTATCGGGTGGAAAAACCTCAGGATGTAGTAGCTGTCAACCAAATCATCAAAGTTAAGATTCTGAGCATTGATCAGGAAGAAAAGCGTATCGGATTATCTTTAAAGGAAGCTGCCGAACCGGTTGCCGATAAAGAAGTAGAGGAATATTTACAGAATCAGGACAGCCAGGATGTTCCTGAAGATTCGGCGACAGACGAATAAATCACAGAAAGGTTTGTCGGAAATGCCGATATTTGATTTTGAATGCAGTGAATGCGGAGACAAATTTGATTTATTGATCGCCAATAAAGACAAAGACAAGGCACAATGCCCCAAGTGCGGTTCAGGCAACGTAAAACAGCTTTTATCCGTGTTTGCTACGACAAGCGGTAGTTCTACCAGTTCTCAGGGTTCCTGCCAGAGCTGTCCCAGTGCCGGTTCCGGCGGCTGAGCTATGCGTTTCTAGGCTGTCAGTTGACAGCCTTTTTCTTTAGG
>CAZRMB010000367.1:0-2623 GCA_964600925.1 uncultured Syntrophomonas sp. | reverse complement strand
CATAGGCAAGCCCTGCCAGAACCATGCCGAGGATGTTCCACAGCAGGTTGCTGTGAGCAATTGGCATGTTGGCGTAGCCGAAATTGAATTGTCCAAGCAGCAGATTGGCAATGAAAGCAGTCCCAATCAACGCTGCAACCCCGCTCAGCAAGTGATAATCACGCATCAGGATCACATCACGCACGGCACCCATGGTGCAAAAACGGGTGCGCTGTGCCAGGAAACCGATTAATAAGCCAGCTGCCAACGAAATCAAAAGCGGAGCACGCATGGAACCAGGTCCACTTTCACTAAAGAAAATAGGACCACCCTCACTGAAGACAGGGCTGAAGATCAGCAGAAGGAGCAGCCCTATCATCAAGCCGGGCATGATCCAACCAACTGCCTGATGTGTTTTTTGGCTGCGCCCCAGGCTGAAGCCGGACCGGAGGAAGAACACACCAATCCAAATTCCGATCACCAAACCCAGAATTCCGGTCAGCGCTGTCATATCCCCTCCAGCCAGACGGAAACCAGCCCGCCATGGGCAGCCCAGGAATACCAAGGCACCAATCATGGCAAATGCCCCTAACACAAAGCGTACGATCGGGGCAGACCCGGCTCTTGCTTTGAACTCACGAAAAAGCAATGCGGCTGCAGTTGAACCCAACACAAAGCCAATAATTTCTGGACGGATATATTGAACGACACTGGCACGGTGCAAACCCAAGGCTCCAGCAATATCGCGTTCGAAGCAGGCAACGCAGATTCCCATGTTGGGTGGATTGCCTAATTTCTGTAAAACCGGACCTAAAATGCCTATAATTGCACCTGCTAAAATAATTCCCCATTGGGAAGCAAAGAATTTGGTTAATTTGTCTCGCATTTTTATTTCTCCTGGAAAGATTTTTTAGGATAGTTGAATTCATCAAAGAATCTAACTTATTCAAAAGTAAACTTTAAATGGAGTAAAGGTTGGGATATTGAGTTTATTTTGCCTCCTTTTCTGGCTAATCACCAGAAATAAATACTCCGCTGTCATACGCCAGCGGACCTGGAAGGCAAAGATACTGCTCAGGAAACAGCTGTCATGCGACAACGGTCAAATGGACGCTGACCAGCGTCCTGTTGCCGTGCTCAAAGTAAGTGATAAATAATTTTCATAACCATCATTCTGCGCCAATTATAATGTCATTCCAATAAACCATAGTGTCTTTTTTTCTGCGATACCCAAAGGAACGGTTCTGATCAACCGTCTGACAGCCATTGATTGCAAAAATGAATAAACTGGCTATTTTACAGGCTTTGCCACCACGATGTTTGGATTAATTGTCTACTGATGCGCCGCGCTGGTGAGTATGTTCGGATTACTGCCGCCCAGTTCCTCGAACATCAATTGTTAGCTATTAATCGTTTTCTAAGAGATTGCCCTCTTCTGAACTCACAATTGAATTTAATTCATCTATCAGTATTTCAAAGGCAGTCGGTGACATCGGTGTTATACCTGTCTTCTTATTGAATAAATGAAAGGCTTTATCGGTATATTTTGCAGCCAATACAAGATAGGAAATGTCGCTTGAAAGTTGATAATCTGCTGGAGCATAGTGAATACCATGCAGCGGATTTTGACATAATTTGAGATTATATCTTCCAATATGATGCCACATATTATGAGTGGCAGCGCTGAAAGGTGAATAAACATAATCGTACAGGTCAATGCATCCCGCTTCTCTCGCCATAGTTCGAGTGTCAATCCCTGCCCAATTTCCTAAGTTTACCTCGGTTAGAAACACGTATCGCTGACGATTTATCCAATCTTCAGTGGCCTTAACGATGGGGTCAACTTGTGGGTCAATACCATCTCTTTGTAATTGTTCTTTTCGATGTTCAAGTGATTTTTTCTCTTGGCCAAGGCCAAATAATAGAAATCTTCGGGAGCGTTCTACTGGGTCGTCAAATATCCAAGCTAGCGTTATATACCCATCAACCATTGTTCTTAATAGAACAGGTGCTATATGTTCATTCCATATTTGAGGGGAGACTGCTAATTCTGTCGCCAAAGTAACCATTCTGGCTAATAGAGCGCCGATCACCTCATGTTTTTCTGGCTGACTCAAATCAATAGACCAGGAATCCCATCTTGTTTCCAGTTCATTATCAACTTCTTGAACATATTTTTGAAGAATTGGCAGTAATTGATCATTAGGTATTTTATCCATTTTGTTTCCAATCAATCAAATTTGCATTTTTCAAGCTCCAACCCATGATTCCAAAAGTAGGTAGACCAAGATTTACCATGATTGATCTCTTCATTTCCGAAAATCACATTCACCGTGGCTCGGATGCTAGCAGCAACTTGCCTCGATATTTCGGTAGTTGGGTAATCTTGAACTTCAGGAAAACTGGCCAAACTCAAGCCTTGATTAACGACTAAATCCCCTCCTGTAAAACCGATATACACTACATTGGCTTGAGCAAAAGTCGCTTCGACACTTCTTCGATCAAATAGAGACTCTAATACCCTCTTAATTTCTTCAAGCTCACTTGTATCAATTTCTGTTTCTATTTCAAGATCAAACAAGAATCTTAATGGGCAGGAAGGATAGAAGTAGATTAAGGGCAGTAAAGCAGTGCAGTATTGATC
>CAZRMB010000366.1:0-2623 GCA_964600925.1 uncultured Syntrophomonas sp. | reverse complement strand
AATTCTGTACAAGCAGCTTTAGCCAATCCTCTTTGGCGCATACTTTTCCCTCTTCCCGAGTTTATTTTCCTTACCCTCCCGATCATCTACCTCAGACGTAAAGAAATTCATATTTTTAATACCTTTAATATTGATAAACCGGAGTTTAGAATGTACGGCAAGTCGCTGGCGATACTGAGTTTATCGGTAGGCCTTGTTGTCTTAGGCTTTTATTTCAGGTTTTATACACAACCCGAAACTTTTCGATTAAATTCCATATCAGCTGTTTTGTTATCAGTGATTCTGGTAGCAGTCGTATTATCCCTGACCTTGAGCTGGAAAATGCTCTCCACGGCCAGGCAGGAAAAGTTAGTGGAACTTCAGCAATTTCACATCTCCAATTTGCACGAAATGACGCAGATTATTAAAGCCCAGCGCCATGATTTTGTCAATCATCTGCAGGTGATATACGGTCTGGTCAGTCAGGGTTATGCCGACCAAACCAGAGAATATATAAGCACGCTCTATAAAGACGTACAGGTCACCAGTAACATACTGCAGCTGGCAGTTCCTGAATTGAGCGCCCTTTTGCTGGTCAAGGCGGGGGTTGCCGCTACGCGCAATATTTCACTGGAAATCAATCAGCAATCCAATCTGGCTGCTCTTCATGTACCGTCCATGGAATTGGTCACGGTTGTCGGCAACCTGCTCAACAATGCCATGGAAGCGGTTGAGGATTTGACTCCTGCCTTAAGAACCGTGACATTTAAGATTTATGAGAAATCCGGACTCTACATCTTTCAGACGCAAAATCCCGGCTACATGCCGCCGGACGTTAAAAACAAACTATTTGAGCTTGGCTTTTCCACCAAAGCAGGTGACCGCGGAACAGGGCTGGCCTCTGTCAAATACCAGGTGGAAAAGCATAATGGAATGATCCTTGTCAGCAGTCACCCGGAAAAGGGCACCCGTTTTACAGTTTGTTATCCAAGGAGGAGAAGCGCATGAGTATTCATGGAGTATCGGAACAATTTGCCGCTTATCTGGCGCGGGAACTTAACAGTGACCAGCGACAGGAACTGCGCATGGCCTATGGCCTGGAGATTCTTTTAGGAGAAATCGCAAAACTGATCGTAATTATTTCATCCGCATGGATACTGGGAATTTTACCCCAAGTTTTAACGATCACGGTTTCGGCAGGGATTTTGCGGTTGGCTTCCGGGGGAGAGCATTGCAGCGCCTACTATCGGTGCTTGGTAGGAGGAACAGCCTGGTTTCTCTTCCTGGGGTGGGGGGTATATTTTCTTAATACTATATTGGATCCGCTAATAATAAACATCAGTGCGGTATTGCTGTTTTTCATCTCTGCAATCCTAATCTTAAAATATGCTCCCGGTGAAACTGAGAACAAGCCTATAAACAGCGAAGCTGAGCGAAAGAAATTTAGAAAGTGGTCAGCATCAATAATGATTACCTATGGGTTCATTATTGTACTGTTTAATAATCTGGAAGTCTTAAATCCCTTTGTTTTGCCCATAGCGGTTGGCATAATAGCACAGGCCTTTACCATTTCTCCAGCAGGTTATGGTTTTATCCATTTTATAGATAGAGTTTTGGATTTTTCCAATGGTTAAGATATGAGAGTTCTTATCGTAGAT
The DNA here is from genome assembly GCA_964600925.1 of uncultured Syntrophomonas sp. Taxonomy (GTDB): domain Bacteria; phylum Bacillota; class Syntrophomonadia; order Syntrophomonadales; family Syntrophomonadaceae; genus Syntrophomonas_B. Next base: position 986 of record CAZRMB010000366.1, on the reverse strand, counting down.
GATGAGCCGGCTACAGGCCTTTTCCTTGAATCCATTATAAAAGAAATACCGGGGGTAATAACCGATGTTGCTACCAGCGGGAAAGAAGCTTTGGAGAAGGCTGCAATAAGTGAACCCCAGGCTGTATTCCTGGATATTGATATGCCGGATATGAATGGCATTGAACTTGCTCATATCCTGACAAAAAAATATAAACACTTGTCGCTTGTTTTTGCCACGGCATATCCCGATTATGCTTTGGAGGCCTTCGAACTATATTCGGTGGATTACATTCTTAAGCCTTATGATGAAGAAAGGATAAAGAAAACAGTAAAGAAATTGGTTGATAAATCTAACTTAGGCCAAACCGAAGCAGCTATTCTGATAAAGACAAAAAAACAGATGGTTTTTATCAAGCCCAGCAATATTTTATATATTGAAACCCGAGACAACGGAAATATAATAAAGACCTTAAATAGGACTTATACCACCCGGGAAGATATGCATTCTTTTGAAGTCAGGCTGCAACCATATAACTTCTTCCGATGCCATCGCAGCTATTTGGTAAACCTTAAGCATGTAAAAGACATAGTCCCTTCCGACCGTACTTACCTAATTATATTAGACACAGAAGATAAAATCCTACTTAGTCGAAAACAAGCAAGCTTGCTTAGAACAAAACTTCAGCAGTCGCAAGAAATATTATGATATGACAAAAAATAACCAGTTACTCCTGGTTATTTTTTGTTTTTTAATAATCCCTTGCTCCAACAAAACCCATTCAGGCCAGAATCCGACCCATTCGGCTCAAAAGCCTTGACTTTCATCTCCCGTATTGTATATATACGACCAGATAACCATCGTTAACTGGAAGGAGGTGGAAATTATAATGAAATCCAAAGTATTAACTGTATTATCTATGTTTTTGTTATTCATAGCCAGCGCCGGCGTGCAGCCCGCTTGTTTGTTCCACTGGTATCAACCCAGGATTCCGGAGTAAATAGCAG
>CAZRMB010000365.1:0-2641 GCA_964600925.1 uncultured Syntrophomonas sp. | reverse complement strand
TTTATGTCCGAATATGATGTTGTAGTAATCGGTGCTGGCAACGGAGGCTTAACTGCAGCTGCCAGCCTTGCCCAAAAAGGAATGAAAGTATTGATGCTGGAACGCCATAATGTTCCGGGGGGATGTGCTACAAGTTTTAGGCGCGGCCGGTTTGAATTTGAGGTGGCTCTGCACCAGCTGAGCGGATTTGGAACGAAAGATAAACCGGGCCCGTTAAGAATGTTTCTGGACGGACTGGGAGTGGTGGATCAATTGGATTGGGTTGCCATGGAGAATCTTTACCGGGTCGTCCTGCCAGGAGAACTGGATCTGATTTTAAGCAGCGATCGGGAAAAAATGATTGCTACCTTGCAGGAACGTTTCCCGCAGGATAGCAAGGCGATCGCTGAATTCTTCGATCTGGTATATAAGTTTTTTTATGAAGTGATCCGGGCCTTTTTCATGAAGGATCCTGAAATCAGTAAGGAAAAGTATCCGCTCTATTTCAAATACAGTTTAAAATCATCGCAGGAAGTCATGGATGAATTCTTTACCGATCCGTTGCTGCAAGCTGCTATTTCCGTGTATTGGTGCTATATTGGCCTGGGACCCAGTCAGCTTCCTTTTGCGGATCTGGCCGCATTGCTGTTTAGCTATTTGGAGTTCAAACCATTTCATTTAAAAGGCGGATCGCAGGCCTTATCCAATGCGATTCTAGATCAATTCCTAAACCATGGCGGAGAAGTGAGATTCAACTGTGCCGCCCAGCGAATCCTGGTCGAGAACGGACATGTCAAGGGAGTTGCCACTGAAGACGGTGATGTAATCGCCTGTAAATATGTAGTTTCCAATGCTTCCAGTGTGGAAACGTACGTTGACCTTATGGAACCATCCCCGGCGGCGGACCAGGAGATCAAAAAAATGGCCGGCAGTACAGTAGGCCCCTCCTCCCTTACGCTTTATATCGGGTTGGATTGCGCGCCGGAGGAAATCGGCATCAATGAAGCAACCAATTTTATTCTCACCGGTTCAGATATGAACGGTGGCTACGAGCGGTTTAAAACGCTGGATACTTCGGAGGACATGCTTTTGCTCACCTGCTATAATCTGCTGGATCCCAGCTTTGCCCCTCCGGGCTGCAGTCAGCTGGTAATCGTCGGTTTGAAATATGCCGATCCGTGGATCGAGGTGCCTCCCGCCGAATATTACCAGACCAAATACCAGGCGGCTGAAGGTTTCCTGCAAAGCGCAGAAAAAGTATTCCCAGGATTGCGCGAGCATATTGAAGAAATTGAAGTGGCTACCCCGATCACCCATATGCGTTTTCTGGGGCAACCTGGAGGAGCAATCTATGGCTTTGATAAATTTGCCAAGGAAAACTCTCTTTTTACAAATCACAAATCTCCCGTTAAAGGATTGTATCAGGCCGGTGCATGGGCAGGCAGCGGAGGCTTCCAGCCGACATTGACATCCGGTGGTCAGGCAGCCCGGGCGATCGTAAAAGATTTTAGGGGGGTGGAAAAATGAGAGACTTCCGTGAAGATATAGAAGGTTATGGTGAGATCAAGCAGGAGATGGAGATATGCCGTAAATACGGGATCAATTATCGGGCGCAGAAGAGCCGCCGAGCTGATGTGGTAAGCCGCCTCCATCCCAGGATTTTAAAACTTAGGTTGGCTGATATAATATTGGAGACGCCTACCACCAAAACGTTGCGTCTGGTCGCCCGCGAGGGAAATCTACCGCCGTTTCAGGCCGGACAGTACATCAATCTGCAGGTAGAGATCAACGGGGTCAGGACCAGCCGCCCGTTCAGTATTTCTTCATCTCCGCGGCAAACGGCTTATTATGATATTACCGTCCGTAAAATTGAAAACGGATTTGTCTCAGCCTATTTGTTTGACGATGTAAGAGTAGGAGATGAATTTACAAGTTCCGGCCCGGCCGGCAACTTCTATTATAATCCGTTGTTCCACGGACAAAAATTGGTCTTTTTAGCCGGCGGCAGCGGAGTCACTCCCTTTATGAGCATGATCCGCGAAAATATCGATCTGGGACTTGATCGGGAAATTCATCTGTTTTACGGCAGCCAGACCAGCGAGGAACTTATTTTTCATAGTGAGTTTAGCGATATTGCTGCTCGGCGACCTAATTTTCATTACCACCCGGTACTGGAGAATGTCCCGGCCGATTATGAGGGGTTAAGCGGAATGATTAGCAGCGATTTGATCAACCGCGTTCTCGGCGATATAAAAGTTGATACCTACTATATCTGCGGGCCGCAGGGCATGTATGACGCATTGCTGCCGCAACTGAAAGCTTTAAATATACCTGCCCGCAAAATCCGGCATGAAATGTTCGGCAATCCTGCAGATATAACAGCTCAACCGGGATGGCCGCGGGAAATACGAAAAGAGGCTGCCTTTACGGTAAATGTCGAAGGTCGGAAGAGTTTTGCCGCCCAAGCCGGAGAACCGCTGCTGATCGCGCTGGAAAAAGCGGGACTGATCGTTCCTTCCCTGTGTCGCTCGGGGGAATGCAGTTTGTGCAGGGTGCAACTCTTGTCTGGCAAAGTGTTTCAGCCGCAAGGTGTCCTTATGCGGGAAAGCGATAAGAAATACGGTTACATCCACAGCTGCAAATCATATCCGCTGGAGGATTT
>CAZRMB010000364.1:0-2649 GCA_964600925.1 uncultured Syntrophomonas sp. | reverse complement strand
TGTGCTTTCATGGATATCTTCTTTATAGGATCCAAAATACTCCCTCCTCCTATTTGAAAATGCAACTTACAACACCCACCATTTTACGCTGCTATTTATCCCCCCTTCGTTACCATTCCAGTTTAATTGAGTAAATCTGCAACTGGTAATCTAGCTTATTTCCTTGCCTTAAAGATAGTAGCGGTATGTTTATGGATATATTATGAATTGTTATATAGTATGTTGAGCAGGGGATCTTTACCACTTTGTTATCCGGTCAAGCAGCTCTGGGAGTTCACATGATACATTTTCTGGTTTTCGTCTCGAGATCCAGAAATTTCCCGCTGCCTTTCACCTATTAAAGAAAAGTGGTTTCAGATATTAATCTGAAACCACTTTATGTCGGACCACCTTTACATTTATCATATTGTATGTTGTAGTTTATATGCCATAATTGGAGCGCATGACAGGCTCATATTTCCCTTCGGTATTCAAGGCATAAGTCAAGAAATAGCCATATTCCCAGCCGCTTTTTCGTACCAGGATCTCATAGATCCCGTCATCGTTCAAATCAGCAATCGTCATCAAATCAATATATATACAATGATCAGGATGCATCAATTCCATATAATTATTTTCGTCAGGCTTATATTCGCCCTGGTAAGGCCGCATGTCACTGTACAACGTTTGCACGCTGCCATCTTCATCCTGGTAAAACACCGCACTATAAATGCCCAAACGATCTGCCCCTCCATTGCTGCCCAGCAACGGATAACCATTCTGCGATCTGGGATTATTGGCAAACATCAAGTACTCCATATTCCCGTCCTGGTCGAAATCGCTTTTTACACAGTCAGAAAAACTAAGTATTGTATTTTCCATTTTCTCTTGCTTTAATAAATCGGCCAGCGCCTGCATCCCTGCATCGGTCGCCTCCAAACCGTCCACCGTTTCTCTCGGGAAAAGATCGCTTATTCGATTGGTGACCAGCTCGTATTCATTTCGCGTCTCACTGTCAATCACAAATTGAGTGAAAAAAGAATAGTCAGGGATTTTCAAACCCGCTAAATCCTGCCCGGCCTTGACCGGCAGGGAAAATATACGGGGCAAACTAATGTCTCCTTCAACAGGTTCATATAATTTACCATACGCGGCCAGTTTTTTACCGGCCTGGGCATCCTCAAAACTCCCCAGAACACCCGCCCCGGTCGTCCAGATAATTTGCCTGGTTACGCTCAATAATTTCTTATTCTTGCTGTCATAAACATAATAGGCATCCCGCGCGAGCAAGTCTTTGGCCCAAAAATCTTCACCATCTCCGAAGACCCGATCGTTAGTATCAGGCGCACACAGGCTGTGCCAACCCTCCCGGTCATAGCTGCCCAACAGAGATCCATTCAGGAAATAATACTGCTCCGGCGCGACTACTTTCTCTGTTGTTTTATTTTTTTGAACTGCGGTCTGTTTGGTACTGTCCTTGCCGGTATTGGCAGCCTTATTTATACAGCCAGTCAGCATACCTCCCAGTAAAAAGCCAATTATCAGCAGGACCATAAATTTTGCAGGTTTTTTCTCTCCAGGCTTGGTATGCATAACTTTCAAGGCCTCCATTTTATTCCGGTTATATTATCTAATACGGGTGAAATCTCAGTTGCTTGCAGCAAGAGGCAATTATAAAAGGAATTCCTTACAAAACAATCCAAAAGATAGTTTCTAATTGGTAATGTAATTATTATACTTTTATTATATTAGATGGTTTCAGATAGCTAACCTTGGATTTGATTAATCCGAATAGTCTTTTTAACTTTTTCTGAATATCCGCATTATGTTTTGGCTGCAAATGGTATTCTAATTAAGGAGATGATGATAAAATGAAGTGCTGTATCCTCATGGGAAGCCCGAGAAAGAAGGGAAATACAGCCGCGCTCCTCGATCCGTTTACGCAGGAACTTGCGCAGCATGATATTCAGTATGAAACGATTTGGCTTCACAACAAACGGATAGAATCTTGTATTGCCTGCCGGACCTGCCAAAAAGACTGGACCATTTTTGGATGCCGTTATAAAGATGACGCCCAGGAAGTTTTCGATAAGGTTTATACCAGTGATGTGATCGTCCTGGCGACCCCGATCTATTCATGGTACTGTACGGCACCGATGAAAGCAATCCTTGACCGTTTGATGTATGGCATGAATAAATATTATGGCGAGGAAAAAGGGCCTTCGCTTTGGGCGGGAAAGAAGCTGGCTATACTGACGACCTGCGGCTACAGTCCTGATAAAGGAGCCGACTTGTTTGAAGAAGGCATAAAACGGTATTGCAAACATTCCCAGTTGAACTACATCGGCATGCTGGCAGAACGCGATTTTGGATATAATACCTCCTTCATGACTGATGAAAAAGCCGAACATGCCCGGTCTTTTGCCCGGATTATAAAGAATGTTGCCGGTTAGGTGGTGCTCCCGTAATGACAATTAAGATTCTGGATGGACTAAATGAACAGCAGCGCCAGGCGGTAACTGCAACGGAGGGCTTCATCCGCGTGATCGCGGGAGCGGGTTCCGGCAAAACGCGGGCGCTGTCGCATCGCTTTGCCTATCTGGTCAACGAAATCGGCACCATGCCGGCCAACATCCTCTGCGTCACCTTTACCAATAAATCCGCCAATGA
>CAZRMB010000363.1:0-2655 GCA_964600925.1 uncultured Syntrophomonas sp. | reverse complement strand
CGCCGAATGCTTAAAGACGGAGGCGTTGCCATTAACAAAGCCAAAGTGGCTGAGGACCTTATCGTGACTGATGAATTGTTGCTTAACGACAGTTATATCTTAGTGCAGAAAGGGAAAAAGAATTATTACCTGGTTAAAGCAGTCTGAGACTAACCTTCATCATAAAAACAAAAAAGCCCGCCAAACCGGCAGGCTTTTTTTCTGTCAGATTTTTTCAGTTTACGGGAGCAGTACAGCGTCAATTGCATGTATTACACCATTAGTTCCCTGCACATCAGTAGCGATAACATTGGATGAGCTGTTGAGCTTAACACCCGATGAACCGGCTACAACACTAATGTTACTGCCATCTTTTAAAGTAGGAACATTACCGGTTGCGACCTGAGAAGCAGTTACATTGCCCGGAACAACATGGTAAAGCAGGATTGGAGTAAGCTGTTCTGCTGTTAATGCATCTATACCTGATACACCTAATGTTGCAAACAGTGCATTGAAGGCATCATTGGTGGGAGCAAACACAGTGAAAGGTCCGGAACCGTTGAGGGCATCAACAAGGCCTGCCTTTACAACAGCCTGAACCAGAATGCTGAAATTGGGGTTGTTGAGGGCATGTCCGACCACAGTGGATGGAAGAATCACTTTATCAATCACATGGATAACACCATTGGAGGCCATTACATCGGCAGTAGTCACATTGCTGCCATCTACCATAACTCCTGATTCTTTCTTAACATACACTTTAACTGCTTGCTGACCAGGACCGTAAGTATTTGCTGTAGCAAAATATCCTGTAGTAATAGCAGATGATTTTACTGATCCGGCCAGTACATGATTCAGCAGGATTGGTTTCAGGGTTTCGGCACTCAGGTCGTTGATACCACTGACACCCAACTGACTGAAAAGAGCATTAAATGCATCGTTTGTCGGAGCAAACACAGTGAAAGGCCCTGCACTTTCGAGGGTAGAAGTAAGTCCGGCTTTCTCAATGGCAGCTGCCAGAATTGAAAACTGGTTGTCGGATTTGGCTACCTGTACAATATTCTTACTGTCAGGTGCAGGGGTTGTGTCGTCTTCCTTTGCGCAGGAAGTGAATGATACTATGGCAACAATTGTAAAAGCTGCCAGCGCTGATTTGATGAACGTTGTTTTCATGGCTATTTGATTTTGTTTATTATTTACTTGATTACGTTAAACACGAATATAAAACCGAATAGCATCAGAAATGTTTAATGATGGCTATAAAAAAATTAAACAAAAATTTATTTCCAGATAGAATGCGCTATAAATCAGTCGATAACAATTTGGTTTATTTTGAAAAAAAATTCAACATCGAAATCATCTGTAGCCGCAACGAAGAAGCAACTTTTAATAATGTATAAAATTCTGCTATCGTCGAAATCGCATCCTGTGACCATAAAAACTGCTTGTTTATCTATTTAGTAAGGCAGATTTTCTAAGTGTATATTATGTTTGCCGCGTAATGTAAGGCAGTTCAGTCTGTTGTATTATTTCAGTCTTGACAATGAGTCCGATAGACCGGGGCAGAGGAAGTGTCGTTAACCATTGTTTTTAGTAGCAGAAGTCAGACTAAAACCGGGAAGGATGGCATTTAATTTAGTACTATTGCACGCCCAATCAGAACACATTACAATCCTCTGAAAAATAACTTCTTTTACTATGATGTCAGTAAAATCAACAATAGCGCTTTCTGCATGCATCATATTGCTGCTTAGTACTTCCTCTTGTGAGAAGGAGCCTGGCGAAGGAGGAAACTCCTCCATTTACGGGAAAGTAATTGTAAGGGATTACAATGCTGAATTCACCTATTTAAAGGAAGTTTACCCCGGCAGAGATGTGGACGTTTTCATTATTTATGGTGACGATAAAAGTGTGAGCGACAGGGTGCGAACTTCTTACGACGGAACTTACGAGTTTAAGTATCTCCGCAAAGGAGAGTATAAAATATTTGCCTACTCAAAAGATTCCACCCTGATGACCAATTCGGTTGTACCTGTTATTAAGGACGTAACAATTGACGATAACAAAACCGAGGTTGAAGTACCCGATCTCATCATTTATAATTAATGCAAATGAAATACCTGATCATATTATTCATTTTCTGCCTGTCATTCAGCCAGTCATACGGACAGTCGAAAAAGGAACTTTCGTCGGCCAAAGTAAAATCGAGTACGGAGTGGTCAACCAAAAAGGAAGATGGTAAAACGACGAGTTACAAGTCGTTGTACGAGGAATACGATAAATCCGGCAACACTACACTCAGCATTGAGTATGATGAGGCAGGGAATCAAATCCACAAGGAAGTGGTGGTTTACGATAAGTTTAAACGCGTTACTTCAGAAACAGTTTTCGATGCGTCAAAGGAAAAAACCGTGAGAAAATCTTACATCTACGATGCGTTCAACAACGTGAAAGAAGAGATGGAATATAATGGTGATAAGCTGATTAAGAAGACAGTTTACACATACAATGCCGATGGCAACAAAACTTCAGAAAGCACTTTTGACGGGCTGGGTGAATTGATGAAAAAAGCCACATTTACCTACGATGCTAAAAAGCTAAAGTCAGGCAGAACTACTGTGAATCCTGCCAAAGGAACCGAAACAGTTAAAAAATGGGCTTACACATATTTCTGAT
>CAZRMB010000362.1:1521-2669 GCA_964600925.1 uncultured Syntrophomonas sp. | reverse complement strand
TTTGATCAGGTGGCAGACCCGGCAGCAGGCTCTTATTATATTGAAACCCTGACGGCTTCAATTGCTGAAGCTGCCTGGGAAATGTTTCAAAAAGTGGAAGAAGCTGGCGGCTATACCGAAGCTTTCTATGAAGGGATTATTCAGGATGCCATAGTGACCGCTGCAATCGAACGAGACCAAAATGTTGCCCAGCGCAGAGAAATCCTCCTGGGAACCAACCAATATCCCAATCCGGCTGAAGAAATGCTGACTAAGGTCGACCCGCAAAGAGTCCTGTCGAAAGTCATGGATACCGACCTGGCAGAGGCCCAGCCACTCAATCTCTATCGCGCAGCAGAAGATTTTGAGGCCATCCGCTTTGCAGTTGAACGCTCCGATAAAAAACCGGTTGTCTTTATGCTGACCATTGGCAACGCCACGATGCGTAAGGCACGGGCAACTTTTGCCTGTAATTTCTTTGGTTGCGCCGGTTATGAACTGATCGATAATGCCGGATTTAATACACTGGAAGAAGGTATCGAGGCTGCCCGGCAAGCAAAAGCAGATATCGTGGTACTCTGCTCCTCCGATGATGAATATGCTACCTTGGGCGTTCCTTTTGCCCAGGCCTTGGAGAACCAGGCTATTCTGGTTATCGCCGGAAATCCAAAAGAGTACCTGGATCAACTGATTGCCGCCGGTATTAAACATTTCATTCATGTCCGCAGCAATGTTGCTGAGACCTTAAAAACGTTTAACTCTCTCATCTTAAAGAAATAATAAACATGAGACCTGATTTTTCGAAACCTTGGATCACCCCGGAACAAATTCCGGTGAAACAACAATATAGTGCTAGAGATCTGGAGAATATGGAGCATCTGAATTATGCTGCCGGTTTACCTCCTTTCCTGCGCGGGCCTTATTCTACGATGTACGTAATGAGGCCCTGGACCATCCGCCAATATGCCGGATTTTCAACCGCTGAAGAATCCAACGCTTTCTACCGCCGAAACCTGGCTGCCGGTCAAATGGGACTCTCTGTCGCTTTTGACCTCGCTACACACCGCGGGTACGACTCTGACCACCCACGCGTTGTGGGTGATGTTGGAAAGGCCGGCGTTGCCATCGATTCCATTCTGGATATGAAGATTCTCTTCGACCAGATACCT
>CAZRMB010000362.1:0-1511 GCA_964600925.1 uncultured Syntrophomonas sp. | reverse complement strand
TCGATACCCTTAAACAAAATGTCGGTTTCAATGACCATGAATGGCGCTGTTCTGCCCATCATGGCCTTCTATATCGTTGCTGCACTCGAACAAGGAGCAAAACTGGAAGAGTTGTCCGGTACCATCCAAAACGATATATTGAAAGAGTTCATGGTGCGGAATACCTACATCTATCCGCCGGCATTCAGTATGAAAATTATCGCCGATATTTTCGAGTATACCTCCAAACACATGCCTAAATTCAACTCGATCAGTATATCGGGATACCACATCCAGGAAGCCGGAGCTACTGCCGATATCGAACTGGCTTATACATTGGCAGATGGTTTGGAATACCTGAGAACCGGCGTTAATTCCGGGTTGGATATCGATGCTTTTGCCCCTCGATTGTCATTTTTCTGGGGTATTGGTATGAATCATTTTATGGAAATTGCTAAGATGCGGGCTGCCAGAATGTTATGGGCAAAAATTGTTAAGCAGTTTAACCCAAAGAACCCAAAATCTCTGGCTTTACGTACCCACTGCCAAACTTCCGGGTGGAGCCTGACTGAACAAGATCCGTACAATAATGTTACCAGAACCTGTGTTGAGGCAATGGGCGCTGCATTGGGACATACACAAAGCTTGCATACCAACGCTTTGGATGAAGCCATTGCATTACCGACGGATTTTTCAGCCCGTATTGCCCGCAATACACAAATCTATATCCAGGAAGAAACCGGCATCTGCCGTTCAGTTGATCCATGGGCAGGGTCGTACTACATGGAATACCTGACTGCTCAAATTGCTGATAAAGCCTGGAAGCTCATTGAGGAAGTTGAAAAGCTCGGAGGTATGTCAAAAGCGGTTGAGACCGGCATTCCAAAAATGCGTATCGAAGAGGCTGCAGCACGAAAACAAGCGCGCATCGATAGCGGACAGGATACCATTCTGGGGGTCAACAAATATCGTCTGGATAAGGAAGATCCGATTGAGACCCTGGACGTTGACAATACCAAGGTCCGTCAGGCACAGATTGAACGCCTGGGAAAATTACGCGCTGAAAGGAATGAAGCCGATTGCCAGGCCTCTTTGGATGCCATCACACGCTGTGTTGAAACCGGTGAAGGTAACCTGCTTGAACTGGCTGTGGATGCTGCAAAAAAACGAGCATCCCTGGGTGAAATATCATTTGCCTGTGAAAAGATTGTTGGCAGATACAAAGCTGTTATTCGTTCAATTTCAGGAGTATATTCATCAGAATACATGGGAAACGAAGATTTTCAAAAAGCCCGCGAACTGGCTGATCAGTTTGCATCGATCGAGGGCCGCCGCCCAAGAATTATGGTCGCCAAAATGGGGCAGGATGGACACGATCGGGGTGCTAAAGTGGTATCCACCGGATATGCCGATATCGGATTCGACGTGGATATGGGTCCTTTGTTCCAAACACCGGCCGAAGCAGCCAAAGATGCCGTTGATAATGACGTCCATGTATTGGGCGTGTCCAGCTTAGCCGCCGGACATAAAAC
>CAZRMB010000361.1:0-2680 GCA_964600925.1 uncultured Syntrophomonas sp. | reverse complement strand
TTATAGCTTTGATAGCGTCGGTGCTACGACTGCAGATGGTTCAGGTGGTGGTTACGATGCCACTATAAACGGCAATATAACTGGTTACGATTTCGGTCGTCGAGGTGCAGACGCGGTTTTCGGTGGTCTCATAAATACCGATTATCTCAGCGTTCCGGCGATAGCCGTTGCTAAAAGGGCTACATCACAGTTGACCGTTGCGGCATGGTGCAAAGTGGACAACACCGCTGGTCGTTTGACAATTTTCCACGGCTTTGGTCCCAAGCCAAGCAATCCCGCAAATAACGGGCATGTTATCCAGTTGGAAATTCGTCAGGATACGGGTAATTATCGTTTTGTAGTAAGAGATGCAGAAAGCAACACAATCGGAGATTTTAATCCTGCTATTATTACTAATATTGGCGAATGGTTCCATATTGCATATGTATATGACAAAGATGCAACAGATGGTTTGAATCTCAAGATATATATCAATGGCAAGTACTATACTGGTATCGCATCTATTACAGGTCTTACTGATTATAATGTCGGTAATAACTGGGTTACAGCGGCTATCGGAAGTACGGCTGACAGCCATGAAAGAAACTACAAAGGTCAGATGGATGAGTTCTATATGTTCAATAGAGCTCTAACTCCTGCTGAAATTTCAACGCTCGCATCAGCAAGCTGGCTGACAAACGGCGGTTTTGAGACTGGTGATCTGACTGGTTGGAGAGAATGGGATGCAGCAAGCGAATATGGTGCATGGGGTGAAGCAGGCACTTTGGATGTCAACAGCTACAGAGATGTTGAACTTGCTCCTGGTTATGTTGAGACAATCAACGCAGGTCAGGGTGGCTATTCATGTTTCATCATGGGTGGTAATCAGTATGGTATTACCCAGACAGTTGCGATCCCTGCAGGTACTCTTGTACAGGTAGATGCACTGTGGGCAGGTACATTCATACCAGGCGGTCAAGGTTGGGCAGAGCTTAAAGCTTTGACTCATGCAGTTGGCGCTTCATACAATATGGATGGATCGACAGCAGAGTATACAGGCGAAGAAATAATGGTCGCTAAGACAGATACCTACGGTCCATTGAATCCTAAAGCAGACCAGACGTGGGACTGGGAAGATGCTCCAGCAGAATCACCTATCGATGGCAATCAGTTTGTTAGCCGCGGTGAAGTTGTGATTGCAACCAAATTAGGTGGTTTCACAGCCGGAAGAGGTATGGCAGTTGATAATGTAGCTGTAACACCGCTTTATAGTGTTCTCACAGCTACAATACCCGCACCGTTAGATAATGCACTACTTGAGGTAGCAACACAGGATGAAGTTGATGCTATAACATTGCAGTGGGATGCTGGTTATACAGCAACAAGCCATAATGTTTATCTTGGTACAAATTTTGATGATGTTAATACAGCAACAACAGCATCAGCAGAATTTATGGGTAATCAGATCGATACAACTTATTATCCAACTCTTTCATCTGGAACCAAATACTTCTGGCGTATCGATGAAGTCGAAGGCTCAAATGTTTACAAGGGTGATGTTTGGAGTTTTGAAGTTGGAAGAATACCACAGATCAATGATCCTGTCCTCTGGTATCCATTTGACGATGGTGCTGGCAATGTGGCAGCTGACGTTTCAGGTAATGGTAATGACGCCAACCTCAGTTCAGCAACTAATTGGAACAGTGAAGGTCTTGACGGTTCAAACTGTTTGACGAATGCTAATTCGTGGGGTTCATTCCACGGTATAGTTCCAGTAGCTGCGTTTGCGGATATGGATAATGCAGCAACTGTATCTTTATGGTTCTATAATGATCCTATTTGTGAACTTTTTGCCTATGCAACATTCCTTACTGCTGATAAAATGTATGATTCAAGTCAAAAAGGTGTCTTCTCTTTGGGTGTTTATGATGATGCAGGATACACTGGAGACTGGAATTACGATACATATGTTCAAAATTTCAACAGCTCTAATCACTATATAACATCTAAGATGGGTGCAGATTCTGTTGGTGCTGGTAAGCTTCATTGGTGGTGGGGTTATAACAGTGTAGATAGCCTTCACTTAGAACAATGGCATAACCTTGTCATGGTTAAAGATTGTGAAAAACGTGTTCAAAAGCTTTATTATGATGGTCTTGAAGTTCAGGACATGTCGGGTGATTTTGATGCAAGCCAGAAAATGAATGACATTTCGGCGTGCTGGTTGTTTGATAGAAGAACGACAGGGGCTGACTGGTATGATACATATCACGGCAAGATGGATGATTTCAGGGTTTACGACCGTGCACTTTCAGCAGCAGACGTTAAGTTGTTTGTTGGTGACCGCTTTAAACCAGCATGGGGTCCATCTCCTGCAGATGAAGCTGAAAATGTTGCAATGGCCGGAACAGTCTTAACATGGCAGGCTGGTCAGAATGCAGTTTCTCATCAGGTTTACTTCAGCGATGATCGTATCGAAGTTAAAAATGCAGATACTACTTCAGCTTGTTATAAGGGTGAGTTAACAACAACCACTTTTGATCCGGGTACATTGGATCTTATGGAGACCTATTACTGGAGAGTCGATGAAGTTGATAACGAAGGCGTAATAACAAAAGGTCAAGTTTGGCAGTTTAGTACCATAGAATATCTCATGGTAGAAGATTTCGAAAGCTATGATGAAGAAGGCAATGATATCGCA
>CAZRMB010000360.1:0-2696 GCA_964600925.1 uncultured Syntrophomonas sp. | reverse complement strand
TAAGCTGTTATGCAAACTTTATCCCTCCGACTTAAAGGAAACCGTTGTTTGATTCCACTGCAAAAAGTGTATTTATACACTATATACCGTTCATTATATACCGTTCACCATTTACTACCGTAGAGGAGACTTTAGTCTCCTCTGTATATCGGTGTTCCAGATAGTCGGAGACTAAAGTCTCCTCTACGGGTATAAATAACTGGTTTTTTGCAGTGGCATCAACAATACTCATATTTATACCCAATCGTCTAAAAACTTTAAAGGCGGCTAAAAGCCGCCTCTAAAGTTTGCTATAAACCAGTTGGCTACTGGCCTATTTTACCATCTACTCCGGCTACAAACCAGTTCATACCGAGCATTTCTCCATCAGTCATCGTTTTGCCTTCCGGAACTTTGACGCTGCCATCCTGACCTTTGAGAGGGCCAGCAAAGACATCCAGTTTTCCGGATTTGATGTCAGCCTGTTTGGCTTTAACCATTTCTCTTACATCAGCCGGAACCTTGTCGGAAATCGGAGCCAGATCAATGATGCCATCAGAGGCTCCTCCCCAGTATGCTCCAGTCTTCCAGGTCTTATTCATAACGGATTTTACAACATCAACATAGTAGGGGCCCCAATTCCATACTGACGCAGTCAGGCTGTAGTTGGGGGCATAGGTTTTCATGTCACTGTGATAACCGATCGCCCATACGCCTGCTTCTTCAGCCGCAATCTGCGGTGATGTGGCGTCAACATGCTGGGTAATAACATCAGCGCCATCTTCGATCAAGCTGTCGGCAGCTTGCTTGGCCAGATTGGCATCGATCCAGTTATGGGTCCAAACTACTTTGACCTTGACATTGGGATTAACTGACTGTGCTCCCAAGGTGTATGCATTGATACCACGCACTACTTCAGGAATGTCATAAGCAGCTACATAACCCAGGGTATTGGTTTTGGTCATTTTTCCGGCTACAATACCGGTTAAATAGCGCATCTGCTCAATTTTACCAAAATAGGTGCCTACATTGTCAGCCGTATTGATACCAGAGGCATGCATGAAAACAACGTCCGGATATTTTTTAGCTACTTCAATGGTGGCATCGCCAAAACCAAAGCTGGTGGTAAATATTACTTTGCAGCCTTGTTGCGCCAACTGGTCGATACTTCTCTCCGCATCTGCACCTTCAGCAACGTTTTCCAGGAAAATAGTTTCTACCTCCGGCAGTTCTTTGGCCAGATATTTGCGGCCCTGGTCATGGGTGAAAGTCCAGCCGGCATCACCCGGAGTACCGATGTAGACAAAACCAACTTTGAATTTCTCTTTTTGGGTATCTCCGCTGTCTTTGCCCGTATCCTTGGAACCGCCGCAGCCCACAACAAATACTGCCAGAAACACAAACAGCAGGACGAATGAACCCAGTTTTCTAAATTTCATTAAACCAAAATCCCCCTTTAAATAATTTTTCCTGTATTGCTATTCCCGTATCGTAAAAACAATGGCAGGAACAGCCAAAATCTTTTACTTCGACATTATAACAATCTAATCCTGCAATTAAAACAATAAAAGCAAATTTGGCTCAACTGTTTACGAAAGTCTGGCCGCCAAACCCAGTGCGATCAAATAATCATATTTCAGATCCGTTTCCTGCTCAATGCTCAGGTTGTCCGGCAAAATCAGATCGCACAGCGGGTCGGCAATTTCAACCTCCAAGCCGCTTCCTGCCGCAAGACTTTCATCAAGTCCTTTAAAACGTGCTCCGGATCCGCACAGCAAGATCTTTTCAATTCGAGCTTCCGACTTGTTTTTTTGCAGATTATAATATTCCACAGAACGGGTGACATCATCAATGATATCTCTGGTCAGGTAATCATACTGACTTCCCTGACCGAAATGAATCTCTTCAAAATTTCCGATTTCGTTGGGGGAGTTCATTTCCATGGCTGCATAAAAGGCCGCACATCCAAACGCTAAAGAACGATAAAAAACCAGAATGTTCTCTTTAAACACCGAAAAATATGAGCGTGTTCCGCCTATGTTCAAATACGCACTGATTTCCTCAGGATTATTCCTTCCCAACACCCTGTTCATCGCCAGTGGTTCGATTTCAACTGCCACCAGATTCAAACCGGCAATCTCACAGACCATATCCAGATTCTCAACCTGCTGACGCCTTACTGCCACAAAAAATACCTCGGTCTTTTTGCCCTCATCATCTTCAAAATCCCGCAGCGGGAAGATATCGATGGCTGCTTCTTCAACCGGGATCGGTAAAAAATTAATGGCCTGGAAAGAAATGGCCTCCTTTAATTCATCCAATTTCATCTGCGGCATGACAATATTGCGGGTGTATACCTGCTGACCTGCCACAGCCGATACTACTTTGTTATGTTTAATCTTTAATTTATTAACCAAATTAGCCAGCTCTGCACCCAGTCCGGCAGGATCAACAATATTGCCGGCTTCCACCATTCCCGGAGGGGTATCCATGCTGTCAAAGTGAACCACCTGTATGCCCTGTTTGGTGTTTTTTACACGCGCAAGTTTAATTTTTTTACTGCCGATATCCAATCCAATTCCCGGCGACCTGTTAAACAATCCTATCACCCCATTCGAACAAACATTAACGCTTGCCCTGTATTCATAAAACTTATAATAAAACTCAAAATGTATGTTGCTTATGTTCGCCTGATGTCGAGTTAATTCCTTTAAATT
>CAZRMB010000359.1:0-2703 GCA_964600925.1 uncultured Syntrophomonas sp. | reverse complement strand
GCAAAAGGTATCGATCCCAGTAAATAGCTGATGATGATTACGATTATCTTTTCCATAAGTACCCTCCCGTACGAACGAAAACAGATTACTGTTCTTTCGCTTCACGCTTGCGCAGAATCATTTTTATGGGTGTTCCTTCAAAGCCGAAATTCTTGCGCAATTCGTTTTCCAGATAACGCAAATAGGAAAAATGAACCAGCTCAGGTTTGTTGGCAAAGAACACAAATGTGGGCGGTGCGATACTGACCTGAGTGGAATATAGTATCTTGACTTTATGTCCTCCCCCGCCTGGCAGGGGATTTAACAACAAGGCCTCATTGACGACCTGATTTAATTCAGCTGTACTGATGCGCCGCATATGCTGCTCGGCAACAAAATCAGCCAGTTCCAGCACTTTGTAGATGCGTTTTCTGGTCACCGCAGAAATATACAGTATGGGGCAGTAAGCCATAAATTTAAGCTCTTCGCGGATGTCTTTGTCAAACTTGTTCATGGTATGTTCGTCTTTTTCCACCAGATCCCATTTGTTAACCACCAGTATACTGGCTTTGCCCTGTTCATGCACATAGCCGGCGATTCTCTGATCCTGTTCATTCACCCCTTCGGTGGCATCCAGCATGATGATAACAACGTCTGCCCGTTCAATGCTTTTGAGCGATCTAATTACGCTATATTTTTCGGTGGGTTCTTTTATGCGCGATTTTTTCCGGATTCCCGCTGTATCGATCAAGATATATTGGTTGCCCCCATATTTAAAAGGAGTATCAATGGCATCCCTGGTAGTACCCGGCACTTCACTGACGATTACCCGCTCTTCTCCCAACAAGGCATTAACAAATGAAGATTTACCGACATTAGGCCGACCGACGATGGCAATTTTAATCGCGTCCGGATCCTCTTTATAGGCAGACAGCGGTGCAAAATAAGCGATGACTGCATCCAGCAAATCATTGGTATTGCGTCCGTGCATGGCAGAAACGGGGATCGGATCTCCCAGTCCCAGATTGTAAAATTCAAAATACTCCAGTTGTTTATCAAAGTTCTCCACCTTGTTGGCGGCAACCACCACCGGTTTTTTGCTGCGACGCAGGATCGCAGCTACTTGTTCGTCTTCATGGGTTATGCCTTCTTTGGCGTCCACCACAAAAACAATCACATCCGCTTCATCAATCGCCAGTTCGGCCTGCAGTTTTACTTCCCGGGTAAACAACTCCCCGGTATCGAAACGAATTCCGCCGGTATCGATGATGACAAATTCTCGTCCCAGCCACTCTGAATTTTCGTAAAGACGGTCCCTGGTAACGCCGGGTATATCTTCAACAATCGCCTTGCGTTCACCGGCCAGCCGGTTAAACAAGGTCGACTTGCCTACGTTTGGTCTGCCTACAATTGCTACGATGGGTTTTGACATATTCTTTCCTCCATTGGTTCTGCAATATTTTGGTTCAGTATTTTCTCGGCAAGATCGCGGGCACTGCCATCCACGGTAATGATTTCCGCGCCGCTTGTTTTTATAATATCATTGACGGTAATATCATCCAGAAGAATCTGCCCCCCGTCCCGCAGTACAACCTCCGGCAGCAGGATCGTTTTTCCCTGGTAGGTTTGGCCTAAAGCCCTGATAATGTCACTGCCGGTCAATAGGCCGGTGACACTGACTCCTCCGCCGAAATAATGGTTTTCCACCGGGACAAGTTCCACGTGCAGATTTTTTATCTCCTGCAAACGGCTGATGATCTGATTTAATACCGGCGCGGCTGACGATCCGGTGATAACATAAACTTCCCGCGGTTCAATTTGTTCAGGCAACTGCCCTTCCAGATCCGCAAATTCTTCCAGTAGCAAACGCGAAAGGCCTATGCCATTTTCCAATTGACAATAGTCGTCGTAATAATCTGATCCGGGCAGTTCCACCCCGGCTCGCAGGTAAAACTCATCCGCCAGGTAAACAAATCCGGATCCCTGCTCAGCTCGAAAACGCTGCTGGTATTGTTCAGCCAGTGTTACTATTTCCCGGGCCAGCTCTGCATCCACCGGCTTGATGCCCGGCAGTTTATGGCGATGACCGGTCAGCCCCACCGGCACGATTCCAATCGATTGTACGGATGGATACAAACGTGACAGTTCCTCGATGGTTTCCTGCAAAATTGCACCATCATTAATTCCCGGACAAAGTACGATCTGGGTATGTATTTCAATATTGGCCTCCCGCAGCCGTTGCAGATCCGACTTTATATTGGCGGCCTGCCGGTTGGCCAGCATCCTGGCCCGTAATTCGCCCTGGATGCAATGGACGGATACGTAGAGCGGGCTTATGTGCATGGTCTCAATTTTTTGCCAGTCTGATTCACGCAGATTGGTCAAAGTTATAAAATTGCCATACAAAAAAGAATAACGATAATCATCATCTTTAATATATAAAGAACGGCGCATTTTGCGGGGAAGCTGATCCACAAAACAGAAAATACAGCGATTGGTGCAACCATTCATTTTATCAAAAACGATGTCATCAAATTCAAGTCCCAGATCCTCATCAAAATCTTTTTCTATATCCAGCTGCCATATTTCCTGGTTGGGCTTGCGAATCTCCAGCAGCAGGTTTTCATCCTGGATATAAAATTGATAATCAAGGATGTCGTTGACCGGATGATCGTTAATTGACAAAAGTATGTCACCGGCTTCTATTTCCATTTCGGCGCCGAT
>CAZRMB010000358.1:1481-2716 GCA_964600925.1 uncultured Syntrophomonas sp. | reverse complement strand
CCAACCATCGCTTTCAGCCAGACGGACCAGGGTACCTGATCAAAATTAAAGCACCTTACATTAATCCACATCTGGTTCAGTTTCTCATTCACATCATCCGGATAATAGCCCATGACGGCGCTTCGATCCAGAATCTCCTTGGGCGGGTATTGGGCAAACAATTGCCGCTTGGTCTGTTCAGCCGAGGCGGTTAGGATATAGTTTGCATCTTCATTATTGCCGCTGAAGAAATAGCCCAGGGGATATGTCACCGTATCTTCGTCTTCCGCTTCGTAGTTCCACTTTACATATTCATAGATCATAGGATCGTCGCCGCCTGTAATGCAGGAGGTATAGCCGATATAATACATGTTTCTGATGGCGTTATCCGGTCTGGAAATAAAATTGATAAACGCTTCCGCTGCTTTTTGCTTTTCTGTATCGCCATTTATGCCTGACTTGAGCATGACCCAGCCATCGAGCCATAGATTAGTGCATTCTTGGGGTACAGCATAATTTAGGGTTAAGCCTTCTTCCTCAGCCAGATCCATCGCGTAAGCTGCGTCGCCGGACCACTGCAAAGCGGCCACAATCTTGCCGGTAACCATATCTGATTTCGCAGTATCGGTTTCAAAGGCATAGACATTCTGCCTGATTTCCTGCAGTAAATCTTCCATCCTGGCAATCGTTTCCGGCCGGGTATCATTCATTACCTGGGTCAATTTTTCCGGGTAATCCGCCCGGCTTCTAAACTCCTGGCTGAGCAATAATTTACTGTTCAAAACGGCCAACCCTGGGAAATAGGATTCTCTGACGCTATCCTTGATGGTGACTTGTTTGGAATATTTGGGATCAGCCAGGATGGTCCAACTTGACGCATCTTTCTCACTAACCTTCTCCGGATTGTACAAGATGCCAATGGTCCCCCACATATATCCCGCCGCGTAAGCGCTCCATGGTTTTCCATCCATATTATTGATCGCAAAGATTCTTTTTATATACGGTGATACACCCCGGGTATAATAATTGTTGGCATCGGTTGGATCAAAAAAGCCCTCCGACAGGGGTTGAAGCCGGTTCTCTTTCAGCAACTTGGAAAACATGTATTCAGACGGGCAGACCAGATCGTATGTCTCCCCCAGCGTAAGTTTGCTGTATAACTCCTCATTGGTGCCAAAGGTCGAGTATTCCACCTGCACGTGCTGGCCATAAGTCTCATAATACCAGTCCTCGAAATCCGCAATCAGGCCATTTTC
>CAZRMB010000358.1:0-1381 GCA_964600925.1 uncultured Syntrophomonas sp. | reverse complement strand
GTCTTGATCTCGGTCTGAGACCCCCTGGTCGCATTCACCACATAGGTGCTGATGGTATTAAACGTGGCCGGCCTGGTATAGGTCGTAATGAAATAATCATCCAGGGAAAGGGTTACCGCAATGAAAAATCCGGAAATAATCCCCGGAGCAATCTGGGGAATGACAATTTTGCGCAGTGCCTGGGCCGGACTTGCGCCTAAATCGAGGGCTGCTTCGTAAAGATGATTGTCCATTTGTTTCAGTTTCGGTACCACGGAAAGATAGACAAATGGCGTTGCCAAAACAACATGACCGATGAGCAAAGGCAATAAGGTACTTTTATCCATTCCCAAAACAACAATCAGCAACACACAGATAGAAAATCCGGTTACCACGTCGGCGTTAACAATGGGAATCTGATTGGCTGCGACCACAAAGCCTCGCATGCCCTTCTTGGAATAAAAAGCGCCAATGGCTCCCATGGTTCCTAAAATGGTTGCAATAATGGCACATTTCAAAGCCAACGACAACGTTCCCAGAATCATTTCCGTCAATTCCGGTGTCGTAAATAGTTTCACATAATTTTGCAACGTAAAATGTCCCGAGGCTCCAATCGTGGGCGTATCCATAAAACTATACACAGCCAGAATCATAATCGGAAAATACATGAAAAGCAACACAATTCCCAGCCAGGCTGAACTTACTATTTTTTTCATCAAAGTACTGCCTCGCGATCTGATTCCTTTTCAGAGAATCCGTTGGTTGACCAGGTGATGAGAAAGATAATCAGTAACAACACGATCGATATCATGGAACCACTGTGCCAGTCAAAAGCATTAAAATAGCTTCCAATCAAGCTGCCCATGATATAGGTACTGTTATAAAGCATATCCAGGATGACGTAATTGGTCATGGCCGGCAGAAATACCATCGTAACACCGCTGATAATCCCGGGTATGGAAAGCGGCAGGGCAACCCTGGCAAACGCTGCTCTTTTGCTGGCGCCAAGGTCATAGGCCGCTTCCATAAGGTCTTTGTCCAGCTTCATCAGGGTTGTGTATAAAGGCAAAATCATAAAGGGCAAAAAATCAAAGGTCATGCCGATGATCGTATTCATAAATTGATAATTAGCCAGATTCCCTTCCAGCATGGTGAGAACTTCCTTTAAGGCTAAGACTCTCAAGGTAAAGTTAATCCACATCGGCACAATAAACAAAGCCAGTAAAACCGTCTTTTGTTTCATTTTGCTTCGCGCCAGGATGTAAGCCACCGGATAGGCGATCAGTAAACACACGCAGGTGGTTGCCAGTGCAATCAGAAGACTATAAAACAGCGTCCCGACTGTATTTTGGCTGCTGAAAAAGCCGGTCAGATTGGCCAGGGAAAAGTTGCCCTGACCGTT
>CAZRMB010000357.1:0-2718 GCA_964600925.1 uncultured Syntrophomonas sp. | reverse complement strand
CGGAAGTTGTTTGGAAACAGCTGGGTACCGGCCCGGTCATTCGCGATGCCATGGTGGCGGGAGAAGTCGATATCGGTTTTATGGGGATCTCACCCTTTTTAGTTGGGTGGGACAAGGGTGCCCAATGGAAGATCTGCACTGCATCCGGCAGTCAGCCGGTTATCCTGGTTAGCAATAATAAAAATATCAAAAGCATCAAAGATTTTTCCGCCACCGATAAAATCGCCACGCCAGCGTTGGCCAGCATCCAGCACATCTTGCTGGCCATGCAGGCAGAAAAGGAACTGGGCAACGCCCATGCCCTGGATAACAATCTGCTTTCCGTCACGCATCCCGATGCCATGGCAGGGTTGTTAAGCAAAAAAGATGTTACCGCCCATTTCTCTTCGCCTCCCTATTTGTATAAGGAGTTACAGGATCCTGCCATCCAGGAAGTTTTAAACGGGGAAGACGCTTTTGGTCAGGAATTTACGTTTATTTTCGGCGTGGCTACAGAGAAGTTCCATGATGAGAATCCCGGCACCTACAATGCGTTTATCGGTGCCTTCAATGAAGCGGTCGCCTTTATTAACAATCATCCCGAAGAAGCTGCCGCCGTTCTGGCGCCGCAGTATCAGAATAGTGAGGAAGAGACGCTGCGTTATCTGACCTGGGAAGGGACCAATTTTTGCACCACCCCTTACGGGATCATGGGAATGGCGGAATTCATGCATCAGCAGGGCTTTATCAGTAAAATGCCCGCTTCCCTCGATGAGATCGCTTTTGAAAACGTACAGGCGGCCATTGGCAGCCGTTATGGAGAAAAGTCAGTGATTGAAAGGTTGCAGGAGAGAGATAATGCCGGCAAAGATCAGTAAGATTTTGCATAATAATTTTTTTCAAAAGAGCCTAATCGTGATCCTGCTCATCCTGGTCTGGGAAATGAGCGCTCGCCTGGGTTGGGTCAATCAGCTTCTGCTGCCGGGTTTCACCACGGTAGGCCAAACCTTTGTGGATCAGCTGCATAATGGCAGCTTATATGTCATGACCATGTTTTCTATTTTGATGATCCTCAAAGGAATGTTGATTTCGCTGATCCTGGCACTGCTGTTAAGCTCACTGGCCATGCTGTTTCATTGGGCGGAAAACCTGGTCAACGTGCTCAATGCAATCTTTCATCCGCTGCCAGGCATTGCTTTGCTGCCTATTGCCATGCTGTGGTTTGGGCTTAGCGAGGCCAGCATCATATTCATCATCGTTCATTCCGTAGTCTGGCCGCTGGTAATCAATTTCCTGAGTGGTTTTCGCTCTATTCCCTTGACGATTATCGAAGCAGCCCGCAACATTGGCTTGAAACGGGCCGGGCTGATCTGGGGGGTCATGTTGCCGGCGGCAGCTCCCTATTTGATATCCGGCATAAAGATTGGCTGGGCGCGGGCCTGGCAGGCAGCCATCGCCGGGGAGATGGTGTTCGGTGCGGTAGGTACCATCGGGGGATTGGGCTGGTATATTTTCAAGACCCGTTACGATTTCAATATTGCCGGGACTTTTGCTGCCTTGCTAACCATCATGGTGGTGGGAATTCTTATCGAAGAAGTGCTGTTTAAAAGCCTGGAAAAAGCTACTGTAAAAAAATGGGGCATGAGTATTTAGGAGGGAACCGGCGGATGTTGCAGTTGGACAATGTAAATAAAAGTTTTCTGCATAACGGGGAACCGGTTCAGGTTTTGCATGACATCAATTTTGCGGTGCCGCCCGGTGATTTTTTCTGCCTGCTGGGACCGTCCGGCTGCGGCAAAACCACTTTGCTGCGCTGTATCGGCGGGTTTGAATCGATCAGCAGCGGTACCATCCGGTTAAACAATCGAGACATAGCTGCGCCCGGGATCGATCGAGTTATGGTATTTCAAGGCTTTGATCAGCTCTTCGCGTGGAAGACCGTCGCAGCCAATATCGAATATCCGCTGAAGATAAACGGACTGGAGCGCGGCCAACGCAAAGACCGGGTTAATCATTACCTTTCCCTGGTGGGCTTGAGTGATTATGCTCATTATTATCCTTATCAGTTGTCCGGGGGAATGAAACAGCGCACAGCCATTGCCAGAGCGTTGGCCCTGGAGCCGCGTCTGTTGCTGATGGACGAACCGTTTGGCAATTTGGACGCCCTGACCCGCCACAATCTGCAGCAGGAATTGCTGCGCATAAAGGTAAAACTGGCCACCACGGTTTTGTTTGTAACCCATGATATTGATGAATCCCTGGTTTTAGGTGACAGGATATTGATCATGTCCAAGCAAGGGCAGGTCAAAAGTATCTTTGACAACCCGCTGGCCAAACCCCGGCAGCCCAGAATGAAAGGTTTTGCCGGGATGTGGGGCGAGATCTACGATCTGTTGGGAGAGGGTTGATTTAATTCGCAATGCGCTGATGGAGGATCATGGTGGCTTCAGCACCTTTAAAACGTTATCTTTTGGCTTTTCTGGCAGTTGTTAATCTGCTGGTCTTATTTCACTTTGGGCTGGGGGCTTTGGATCTGCTAAAGCTTGTGGCCGCCGTCATCATTGGGACCCTGGTCCCCGGCCTGCTGGTATTGCACGGTCTTAAACTGTACCCCGATACTTTCTACCGATTTATTTTGGCATTTATGATCGGAATATCGCTTGATATTCTGATCTTTATCATTTTTTCATGGTTGAATCTGCGCTTTGTGATGTACTTCCTGCTGGGGATCGTCTTTAT
>CAZRMB010000356.1:0-2738 GCA_964600925.1 uncultured Syntrophomonas sp. | reverse complement strand
CTTCCTTCTGTTGATAGACGGATAATAATTTAACATTTTCTTTTTCCCCCATCAGCTTTCTGATATAGGGCTGGGCACAGAAGCAACCTGTACGCACGGCGATTCCAGCCTCACCGCAGAGGATGGCCCCTAACTGGGCATGACTAAATCCGGTAAAATTAAAACTGATCACCCCTACCCTCGGGCCGGAACCATAAACAATGATTCCCGGTACTGTTTTTATCTGCTGCAATGCATAGGCACACAATTCATTTTCATGTTCGACCAGCTTTTCCATCCCTATTTTCTCAAGATACTGCAACGTTCTGGCCAGCGCAAAGGCTCCCACCACATTGGGCGACCCGGCCTCCTCCCGCTCCGGCAAATCAGTCCAGAAAACTTTATCGCTGGTCACCATATCCACGGTTCCCCCGCCCACATGGTCAGGATCGCCATTCAGGAAAAAATCCCTCGGTCCAACCAGCACACCGGTTCCAAACGGAGCATAAATCTTGTGTCCGGAAAAAGCGATAAAATCGATATGCCGGGGATCACAATTGTCTTTTATGTCAACCTTATGGTGGGGGATCAGTTGGGCACCGTCAACCATGATCATCGCCTTGTGTTCATGGGCCAGTTCGGCTAGACGGTATATATCATTTATATGTCCGGTTACATTGGACGCACCGGTTACGGTCAGCAGTTTTACATGGGGATAATTATGTTTCAGCTTTTTTTCAACATCAGCCAAATCCAACAAACCCTGCTCATCTACCCCGGCATATTTGACCGAAGTCCGGCTGCGCCAGGGCAGATCGTTGGAATGATGCTCCATACTGGTTGATAGCACCATATCTCCTTTGGCAAAATTAAACCGGTAGGATAATTTATTGATCGCTTCGGTGGTATTTTTTAAAAATATAACGGCATTTTTATCCGGATCGGCATGTAAAAATTGACCGGTAATCGTATGAGCCTCATCATACAAACGTGAGGCCAGCATTGATTTATATCCCATCCCCCGGTGAACCCCGGAATACCAGTTCAGAAAGTTTTCCACATCTTTGATGACCGGCTGCAAGGCAGGAGTACTGGCCGCATTGTCAAAATTAATATGAACGCCTTTGTGCTTCTTGCCCAAAGGGATCTTCTGCCCTGCTCCCTGCACATCCTTGCGAAATTGCTGCCAGCCGCGATTATCCAAATAAGCCATTCACAGTTTACCATCCTTATGTGTACGCTTTATTTATATTATGAATAAGCGGATGTTTTGCTACAAAACACAGGCCACTGAAAAAGTACTCGTTTTGTCATCCTGAGGAGCCAAAGGCGACGAAGGATCTCATCAATAAACCGGATTATTTCGATTTATTCGGTTATGAGATGCTTCGCTAACGCTCAGCATGACACATTAAAGAGACTTTTCAGTGGCCTCGCGCATGGTGCAGACCTAATATTTGTCTAGAACTATAAGCAAAATTAATTTCTGTATTTTAGAATCAGATAAACAGCTGCATGTCAGCTTGCAGCGCGTCCTTTAAATAATCGTAGACCTCGATCACTTCAACATCATCGATCAACTCTTCAATATTAAATCCCATGATTTCCATCGACAGCTTGCAGGCACAGAATCTGACTCCATTCTTACATGCGCCGGCCAGGAATTCGCCCAGGTGGGGAGCCTGATTGTCATCCATCATTTTTAATAGCATGCTCTTGCCTACACCACTGAAATTCATTTTGGATAAACTCAATTGTTCCGGGCCTCGCGGAGTCATGGCCGAAAACATTTTTTCATAGGCGTTCTTATCTTCCGGAGCCATTTTTTCCGGATCACGCAGCAACATCAAACCCCAGAAGGAAAAAAACATGGTGACCTTTACCCCTATATCACATGCCCCGTTGGCAATGATCAGCGCTGCCAGCGCCTTATCATAGTCGCCGCTAAATAACAGCAGATTAAGATGTTTTTCTTCCATAGATAACCTCCTCAGCCGTTTCTGCTCTTATTATCTGCAAATCCGGCCGCATTTATTAAGGAGGTTCGAGATTACTGAAAGCTTCATAAATGTGTCATGCTGAGCGCAGCGAAGCATCTCATAAAAAGCAAATAATATAGTTTTATTGATGAGATCCGCCGACGCTCAGGCTGCGCTTCGCTTGCCTTCTGATCGCTTTCGGCACTAGATGCCATATGGCATCGTCGCTTCGTCGCCTCCGGCTCCTCAGGATGACAAAACATGTACTTTTTCAGTGGTCTCGAGGTTTTTTATCTAACCGAAATCAAATCTTTCATATCTGCATATTTTTTGTCACCGATACCGCTGACATTTTGTATATCTTCCACTCTGCCAAAACCGCCATTACTCTCGCGATAATCAACGATCCGCTGGGCTATGGCCGGGCCGACCCCGGGCAAGCGTTCATCGAGTTCCTGGGCCGTGGCGGTATTTATATTTACCAAACCACCGGCAGCCGAAGGCTGACTGGAAGATGCCGGCAAAACGGAAGCGATGTCTGCTGGCGGCGTATTATTAATGCCTATGGCCTGCTCGAGGATCTCCGCTTCCGAGAGCAATTCCACCGTCTCCCCATCCTGGAGCTGGCGGGCCGGTTGAGCATAGTCAAGCGCTGCTCCGGGAAGTATGCCGGCCAGTTTTAAAGCATCATAGACCCGCGCTCCCGCAGATAGTTTATAAAGTCCCGGATTTTCGACCTCGCCACAAACATATACCTGAATTTCATCTCCGGCAACCGTT
>CAZRMB010000355.1:0-2741 GCA_964600925.1 uncultured Syntrophomonas sp. | reverse complement strand
ACGTTGAAAGCGACATGCGATTTTTCATTGCCTCGCTATGCACCATCGCCCACAGTGTCGATGTGGCAGTCATAGCGGTGGGTATCGAAACAGAGTTGCAATATAAACTCCTCAGAGACATAAACATTGACGGTGTTCAAGGCTTCTTTATCGATACGCCAAAACCGATCTCTCATTATCTTAAGGAGCGTTAGGCCGCGGCTACTTAAGCTTTCGGTGTTTTGCGGTTACTATTTCATTTATGCATTCCGCTTAATTAAATTAACATACGGCCGATATTATATGCTGTAACGATGACCGAATAACCTAAAGACTCAAATCCACAATCAGACTTTGTTGGTGATTCTTACATTGCATTAAATGGGTTGAACAACTTGCCGCCGCTTCTCCTTGATAGCTGGTGCCGGCAATCCGAAAGGGAATTTCTTATGAGCAAAACAGAATTTGTCGATTACTATGAGGTGCTGCAATTGAGTCCTAATGCCGATGCAGACACCATTGAGCGTGTCTTTCGGCATCTTGCCAAAAAGTTTCATCCCGATAACATAGATTCTGCGGATAATGAAATATTTATCAAGATCGTCGAGGCTTACCGCACACTCGCCGACCCGGAGACCCGTGCCGGTTACGACGTCAAATACCAGGATTACTGGAACAACAAATGGAAACTGGCGACTGAAGCTAATGACAAAACCGCACTTGACGACGACCAAAAAACCCGTGAATATCTGCTTTCACTCATGTATACACAGCGCCGTCGCAACATGAAAAACCCGGGACTTGGTGATTACGAAATGGCCCGTCTCCTGGGTAAACCGGTTGAACTGTTGGAGTTCCATCTGTGGTATTTGAAGGCCAAGGGATGGGTGGAACGACTTGACTCAGGATTGATGGCGATCAGCGCTCGGGGTGTCGACCAGGTCGAACAGGGGCGGCTCCGGCTCAGAAACGACAATCTGCTCATGGCTCCCCCTGTTGATTCAGCAAACGCATAAAAGGCAGGATTCTCGCTGCAACGAAGCTCTTGATGTCTCAAAGTAAGCTGCGATGATTACGGCCGGCAATTTCCGTTTGCTTCTTTACCGGGAATTATCTCTTCCAAAGTAGTTCATCCAGGCAAGCTCAAGCAGATCCCTGGTCAGTTCGGGCGCCTGGCCCACATACCGACAAATATCCAGCACGTGATGAATGAGGTCGCGGGGATCACAGCATTTCAGGGGACGGTTATCCTCGTCATAGCGTTGGAAAACAAATTCAAGCAGCTGCGGGTCGTAATTCAGTTCGTGGTCTCTAACAACCTTTTGGAAAATAGAGCTGTAATGCTCGCGTGTCGGCGGCGCAATATAAAGCCGGTATCCCATGCGACGCAAAAAGGCTTCATCCACCAACCCTTTAAGATCAAGATTCGTAGAGAAGATGAGCAGCTGCTCGAAAGGAATTTCGATCTTCTTTCCTGTATGAAGGGTAAGGTAATCCTTGCTCCGCTCTAAAGGAACGATCCAGCGATTCAGCAAATCCGTAGGATCGACCCGCTGTCGGCCGAAGTCGTCGATGACCAGCGTTCCTCCGTTGGCTTTCATTTGGAACGGCGCTTCATAATACCGGATCGTCTTGCTGTAAATCAAATCCATTGTCTCGATGGTCATTTCCCCGCCGACGACTACCAGCGGGCGCTTGATCTTTATCCAGCGTTTGTCGTAGCCGTTGCCGTCACTGGCTTCCACACGTGTGTGATTATGCTGGTCAAACAACTTGATGATCTGATTGTCCACCTCAATGGCGTAGGGAATCCAGATTTCTCCGGGCCGCGCGGAATGCAGCGATACGGCGATGGAGGTTTTTCCGTTCCCGGATTCGCCGAACATGAAAAGGCTGCGCCGGGAATTGGCGACCAAACCTGCGGTCTGGATGGTAACGTCCGGTAACACAAGATCGGATAATGCATTTTTAACGTATTGGGGTGATACCGGTTCCCGGTGCTGATTTTGCTGCGAAACCATTTCAGTATATGATTGCAGGGAGACGGGGGCCGGCCCGATGTAACCGTTGAGGTCCAGCAGGCGATGCGCCCGTTGCCAACCTTTTTCGAGCATGGCATATTTGTGGTTCATATAGCTGACCTGGCCGCGAATTTCGACCAGCTTCTCTTTGTATAAGTGCTGGAGCAGTGTTTCTGCTATCGGTGCGGGAAGGCATAGTTTCTCGGCAATGCGGGACGTTGAACAGTTGGCGTCTGCATAAACGGCCTTCAAGGCCAGGTCGGCCAGGAAGCCAAAATCCAGTTGGGTATCCGCCGCAGTCAGGGGCGATTGGGGAACGAAATTATTGTTCGGAACTTCAGCGCATAAATTTTCCATCAGAAAACCTCTCTGTTAATAAAATTTGCTTCCGTGAACGGGGATGCCTGTCAAAATTATCGGTTAAAGAGATCCCTGCAAAACTGCCCGAGCCCGGCAATTTGCTGCTATTGTGAGCATAAAAAAGCCGTTTACAAAAAAGCACATTTATCTATGTCGGTTGATTGATGTAATTTGATAATAAAATAATTTGCCGCAATAATCGTTGCTGATATTATTTGATCAATACTGACCCTTGCTGTTTTTTCCGCAAGGCTTAAGGCTGGAGATAATCACCAGAGGTTTGTTGTCATAATCGCAGGCCATTAAATACATCGCTTCTTCCAGCACGGCTTCATCGGGGTAGATGTTGCCGTTCCAATGGATGCCTTCTTCGTCTTTTGT
>CAZRMB010000354.1:0-2753 GCA_964600925.1 uncultured Syntrophomonas sp. | reverse complement strand
TCAGTACCGGTGTACTAAACAGCGATCTGAACGGCGACAATATCGTTTCCGTACCACTGCAGACGGAAGAGCGCATGCTGGTAGGGTGGATCGCCAGCGAGAAGGCACATCTGAGCAGCATCGCCACCGATTACATCGCCGAATTGAGGCGGGTCATTTCCGACTACGGCCATACGGTGTTATGAAGCAAGGGGACGGTCTTTTTGCTTCCTTTTAGAAGAGGGTTATATCAGGCGGCCAGCAAGGAACGGATGGCTGCATATATTTTTTGCGCGATATAGGGATTGTTCATGGTATATAAATGAATCCCGTCGACTCCTTCGGCGATCAGGTCAACGATCTGATCGACCGCATAAGCAATGCCCGCATCCCTCATCGCCACAGGATTATGCTCATATTTTTCCATCATGCTTACGAATTTCCTTGGCAGCTTCACGCCGCATAGCGTTACCATCCGCTCGATTTGTTTCTTATTGACGACCGGCATGATCCCTGCCTGGATCGGTACGTCAATACCGGTTTTCCTTGCCTGTTCCCGGAACGAATAGAAGCAATCGTTGTCAAAGAACAACTGGGTGACAAGCTGGTCAGTGCCGGCATCCACTTTAGTTTTCAAATGGCGGATATCCTCAGCCAGACTTTCGCTTTCATTATGACCTTCCGGATAACAGGCGCCGATCACATTGAAGTCACCGTTTTCCTTGATAAATGACACCAGCTCGCTGGCATACCTGAAATCCTGTTTGGGAACGAAGTCCGGGTTTATGTCACCACGCAGGGCCAGAATGTTTTCAATGCCGGCCTTCCTGAACCCATCCAGCATATCCAGCACTTCGCTTCTGGTGAGATTGATGCAGGGCAGATGGGCTACGCTCTCGATGCCGTAATGGTTCTTGATGGAAGCAGCGATCTCCAGGGTTGCAGTATTCATTTCACTGCCGCCCGCCCCATAGGTCACGCTGATGAAGTCCGGGCTCAGCCCCTTCAGGCCATCCAACGTATCGTAAATCATATTGATAGGAGCGGTCCGCCGGGGAGGAAAGACTTCCAGCGACAGAACGGTCTTGTTTTTGAATAGATCTGAGGTTTTCATAGCTGCAAACTCCTTTTGGCTGAGATAAAAGCGGGTGTCCGGACGACTACCTCAGTTGATGATAAAAATATATCACGAGCAGCAGCCTATATTGTAATACTTGATATATATGGTTTGCCATAGTTAAAAACTATATTAAAAGTCAATGTTACACCGGGACGTGTTAGCTAATAGATCATAATTCAGGTTTAATAATAATTCCGTCTGCTATATAGATATTATGCGAAGGAGACGCACCTACTACTTTAGCTGCATTGATTATTTCAATCAATATTTGAGCTTTTTTGGCAGCAGAACAACTTTCTATTGAAGTTAAAATTTCCCCGCGAAGGGAAACAGTGTAACGTGGCGGCATTTTATTCAGGACTAAAGCCATAATATCTACCTGGCAACGTTCACAACTGCATGCCACTTCATCGCTTTTCATGTATTCTTGCAGGAGCTCGTATACAATAGGTTCCCATTGGTTAATTAATTTGTACATAATGCTCTTTCTCCTTCTACGGTAATGACAGGTTAAATCAGCAACGTGCACTCTCCCCGGGACACTTCACTTCCCATTATACAGTAATGTAATTGTATTGTGCATCAAAGCAATTTTTACAAATACATGGTAATTACGTTCAATTGAATATTTCGCGTTATGCCGGCACGCTTTTCGTTTAACACCTGCCTGGCAGGGAGTTGGCAGGAATCGTCTTCCCGGGCGGCGAATGGGATAGGCAAATGATTGACAAGACAGCAGGAGGTACCGGAATATGCCGTTTCAGATCGTACGCAACGATATTACAAAAATGGAAGTGGACGCCATCGTCAATGCCGCCAATACAGCCCTGAAAATGGGCGGGGGCGTTTGCGGGGCAATATTCTGGGCAGCTGGAGCAAGGGAGCTGCAGGCCGAATGCGACCTCATCGGCAAATGTGAAACAGGCCAAGCGGTTATCACAAGCGGCGGCAGGCTCCCAGCCCGATACATCATCCATACCGTTGGCCCCATCTGGAACGGCGGCAAGGCAGGCGAAGCGCAGCTGCTGCACGACTGCTACATCAATTCCCTGGAACTGGCGCGGCAGTACCAATGTGAATCCATTGCCTTTCCCCTGATCTCCTCCGGCATCTACGGTTATCCCAAAGACCAGGCACTGCAGATCGCCGTAGCCGCCATCAGCGAATTCCTTTTCAAACATGAGATGATGGTTTACCTGGTGGTCTTTGACCGGCAGTCGTATGCAATGAGTGAAAAAATATTTACCGCCCTGGAAAAATTCATTGACGACCACTATGTAGAGGAACTGGAGACGAAGTTCAGCCGTCGCAGGGAGATCCAGCATTATGAGATGATGAAGGAGTCCCAGGCTGACTACGCTTATGTAGAAGCAATCAAAGCCCCGCGCAAGCTCGATGATATCGTCAATCATCTCGACGAAACTTTTTCCCGGATGCTGCTGCGCCTGATCGATGAGAAAGGCATGACTGACGTGGAGACT
This sequence comes from uncultured Syntrophomonas sp., assembly GCA_964600925.1. Classification (GTDB taxonomy): domain Bacteria; phylum Bacillota; class Syntrophomonadia; order Syntrophomonadales; family Syntrophomonadaceae; genus Syntrophomonas_B. The sequence goes on along the minus strand of CAZRMB010000354.1, from coordinate 173 downwards.
TATAAGCGAGCCAACATCGATCGCAAGCTGTTTTCCAAGATCAAAAGCAACCAAGACTATCAGCCCGGCAAACCGACCGCCATTGCCTTTGCCATTGCCTTGCGGCTGAATCTGGACGAGACCCGCGACCTGCTCGCCCGGGCCGGCTACGCCTTATCTCGCAGCAGCAAGTT
>CAZRMB010000353.1:0-2755 GCA_964600925.1 uncultured Syntrophomonas sp. | reverse complement strand
TCATCATGAAAGAGATCCTGTTTATAAGCGGTAAAGGTGGCACAGGAAAAACTTCCCTTACTTCTTCATTCATAGATCTGGCTGATGAATGCGTTGCCTGTGATTACGATGTTGATGCCTCAAATTTACCGATCTTGTTGAAGCCCAGAAATACTGTCGGGCATGATTTCAGCGCCGGTTACAGTGCACGCATAGATGAAGAAATTTGTACCAGTTGCGGCCTATGCGCTGAAATTTGCCGTTTTGATGCCATCAATGATGATTATCAAATAATTCCTCTCAATTGCGAGGGATGTGGTTTCTGCGCCAGAATTTGCCCGGTCGAAGCCATTCGTATGGAACCAAGGTCTTCCGGACATTGGTTCAGTTCTGAATTCAAATCAGGCCAGTCATTATTTTTCGCTGACCTCAGGCCGGGCGAAGAAAATTCCGGCAAGCTAGTCGCACAGGTTAAAAGCATGGCTCGCCAAAAGGCATTGTCTGAAAATACTGATTTAATCATCGCTGATGGTCCCCCGGGAATAGGTTGTGCAGTTATTTCCTCCATGGTAGAAACAGATATGATTGTGCTGGTTGCCGAACCGGGATTGTCAGGATTTCATGACCTGCAAAGGATTTATGAGTTGATTAAATTGCGGGGAATAAAAGCAGTTCTAATTATCAACAAATGGGACCTAAACCCGGAAATCAGCCAAGAAATAGAAAATTGGGCAATTGATCAAGGAGTATATCTGGCCGGTAAAATGCCGTTCAGTACCACAGTGGCTGATTGTATTTCCGAAGCGAAAATTCCAGCCACAGATTCACAAATAAGAAATTTGGTTTTTCCCATATGGGAAAATATTATACAACAGTTGAACGTGATGTAATGGGAGGAGTGAAACTTATGCCAAACAAAGATGGAACTGGTCCAACAGGTCAGGGATCCGGTACAGGTCGGCTCAGAGGAGGTTGTGCAGCAGGCCGTGGCAGTAATAAAGGCAATACACCTGGAAAAGGTCCGGGACGTAGAAGTGCCGGCGGCAACGGTCCTCAAAATGGCGGAAGAGGCCAGGGGTTAAACAATCCTAATAATTCCAACGTTAAATAGGTACGATGTTTTGAGGGAGAGGTTATTATCTCTCCCTCAAAGTCGTTATGATTAAATCATCTGCCGTTTTATTTGTTTTTTCCTTAAATAATATTGTTTACGAAGAAAAAAATGATTTATTGAAAGGAATGATAATCATCGATAAAGATAACGATATTTTTCAAAATGGACCAAATCGTCCGCCTGTAGGCAATGACTGTTCTATCTGCCAAAAACAGCGTTGTCGTAAAGGCCGGAATTGCTATCCGGATATTAACACAGGGATTGTGGAGAAATACAAAGAACCGGAAAACCTTAAATTAGTAAAAGCTTCTGCCGCAATTGAATCAAGATATTATCAGAAGGTTACCCGCCTCGAAGAAATCCGCCTTTTTGCCCAAGAAATGTCCTATACAAAACTCGGTGTAGCTACCTGTATCGGTTTGATTGAAGAAGCCCAGATGATTACTGCTTATCTGAAAAAATATTTTGAGGTTTCTCTCGTAATATGCAAAAACGGCGGATTGCTTAAAAGCAATCTGGAATTGGAACAAATAAACGCAGGCAAGGACGAAGTAATGTGCAATCCGATTGGGCAGGCATTTTTTCTAAACCAAAAGCAAACTGACCTGAATATTATCTGTGGTCTATGTGTAGGTCATGACATTCTTTTCTCCAAGTACTCAAATGCCCCTGTTACTACCATCATCGTTAAAGACCGCGTGTTGGGCCACAATCCAGCAGCAGTTTTATATAGTAGTTATTATCGTAAAAAAGTTCTTGACCTCTGGAAATAAAGATTTGGGAGCCTATATCACAGGGCCGGGAGTTAGCTACCAATACAAAGAAGAGGTACTCAAAAGCAGCCGTAAAAATAAATCCCATAAATCAAGCCCATACCATCAAGGTACGGGCTTAATCATTCTGCATGTTTTTTACTATCCAAGAGAAGGATAAAATTCTTTTGGCTGAGTTTTGGGTCAGCCTCTTCTTTCATTATCTTGACTTGACGTTGGAAGGCTAGTACTGAAAATTCATAGCGGTTTCACCTTTCATTACTCTGTCACCCAAAGCGTTGCGTAGTTTCATCGTTGCCTCAAAGCCGGTGCAGTGGCAGGCAATAATCTGTTCAACATCGTAATTCTTCAATGCCTCGATGGTTTTATTCATTCTCTCTTCGGATGCCCCTGCCAGGTGCGTTCCGCCAATGAATGCCCTGACTTTATTCTGTCCGGTTTGCTGCCGGGCATATTCGATCGTATTTATAATTCCGGCATGGGCGCAACCACTGACGATAATCAAGCCTTCCGGGTGATTGATTACCACAGACATATCGTCGTAAATTAAATCTTCAACTAATCTGTCTCCAACCTCTACATAAAAACTTCCGCCCACATCTTCATAGGAAGTTTTGCGGGGAATTTCACCAGTAACAAAAACCCCGGGATGAACCTCAGTAAAATCATTGGTAATAATAAATTGCGCTCCATTACGCCCTATTTCCTCGGAATCAAACGGTACACCAATGGCCTTCCTGAAATCTCCCCAAACCGTGTAACGAGGTATAAATATCCCGGCATGAGCATATACCTTTTTACCTGGTGCGCTCTTTAAAAAAGGAATCACCGCTCCGGTATGATCAAAATGTCCATGACTGATAATCAGATCGTTTATCTGTGCCAAATC
>CAZRMB010000352.1:0-2758 GCA_964600925.1 uncultured Syntrophomonas sp. | reverse complement strand
TAACGGTAAGAACAATCGCTATTATCCAGAACGCAATTGTAAATATATCCATACTTAACCTCCTCCTATTGATATAACCCTATTATAATGATATACTTAACAAAAAGGTGTTACCAATGTAACACTTCGGGAGTGCGTTATGAAAAAATATTTAGAATTAATGCGACAGATTGACCTTATCAAATCAATAAAGTCTGAAGAAATTGAGTCATACTTGTCTGAAGGAAGCTGTAATATAACTGAGTATGGAAAAAACAATATTGTTCATTTTGTTGGAGAATTCTGCTCAAAGCTTGAAATCATTCTCTCTGGAAAAGTGGTTATTGAGCGTATTGACGAGTCTGGCAATCTAATGACAATAGCGGATTTTTATGGCGGTGATGTCCTTGGCGGCAATCTAATGTTTTCTAAAAATCCATATTATCCGATGACCGTCACGGCCAAAGATGCTACATTGATTCTGGAGATAAACAAAACCCGATTATTTCAGCTGTTTTCAGATAATCATGACTTTTTAAAGAGCTATCTTGAATATGTATCGGACCACACGGTCATTCTTGGGGATAGGATTAAGCATTATGTGAACAGAACAATTCGTGAAAGTATCATAAGCTACCTGGATTATGAACGCAAAAAGCAAAACTCAAATATAATCAAGCTTAGCATGACAAAAATGGCGTTGGCTGAAAGAATCGGAGTTCAAAGAACCTCTTTATCGCGGGAACTCGCCAAAATGAGAGATGACGGACTGATTAAGTTCGACATTGATTCGATCGAATTGTTATGATTCGATTTCCGCACTATTCATTAAAGTGAACACGATTCTGTGGTCTGAGAACACTGTGGCTTTTTCCACAGTTTCAACCCAAAGCCCCTCCATGAACTCGTCAAGCGTCTGCTCCTGTTTTTTCATCGCGTCGGTGAATGCGGCGAGGACGACCTGCTGTGTTTTGCGGTGTTCCTTTGTTTCGGTCAGTCCCGCAATCCGCGCCGTGGCGGCGTTGTACCTTGAGAGCAGATCGTTGTAACGTTCCTGATAATCTGTCTGGTCGCGAGCCGATGATTTTATCGATATGCTATCGAGTCAGCTCGGTCAGTGCCTTAAGGCTATGTGATTCCTGTCGTTAACGAATAGGAGAGATACATTCTGTTCCGTAATTAGGGTATTTGGTCAACCTGATGTGAGACAAGAAGAATAAACCCAATTAAAATGAGGGTAATCTTGGATTCTGATGGATGCTCCTGTGCAAGTATTCTCCTGTAAGGAGTCGAGTTTTGTCCCTTTAGTCCTTTCCGTCCGCTATGCCACAGATAGTATGCTTCAAAAAAACGCACTTAAAAGCGGGTGCAATCGCTGTAAGACAGGTGCATTGTATCAATCATCGTGTTCTTTGCCACTACGAAGGACCATCGAGTGGTCATAACGGCAAAAACAGGCTGACGATATGTTAGCCTGTTTTTGTTTTCACGTATTTCCTTTTGCATCTTGATTTGCTATAATTTTGTCTGTGCTATAAACCTTTAAAACAAAGAGGAAATCAATGATTATACGAGAATATGGTAATAATAATTCTAGAAAACTTTTGTTTTTTCAATCTACCGGCGAACCATGGTGGGCATTTAAGGAAAGCGTGGAATTGCTGGCTCAAAATTATCATGTGTTTCAGGTTGCACCGGACGGACATGATCCGGAAGAGAAATCCGATTTTGTTTCAATCGAAAAGACTGTAGCTGATGTGACAGCCTGGCTAAAGGAGAAAAGAGTTAACTGTCTTGACGCCGTATATGGATTGAGTATGGGCGGTGGATGCGCCATGTGCCTTATCGCAGAGAGAAAGATCCGAGTAGATAAGGCTATTGTTGACGGCGGTACGGCACCGTACTTATATCCAAAATGGATTTGCAAGCTGATCTGCGTAAAAGATTTTTTGATGGTAAAGCTGGCGTATAGCAACAGAAAAATAATGGAGGCGGCGTTTCCCCCAGAAAGATTTACTCAAAAAGGACATGACCCTATCAAGGAATATGGTGAGCTTATGAAGTATCTGAAAACATATTCAAATAAAACCATATGGAACGTTTTCTGGTCTGCAAATAATTACGTTATGCCGGAACCTGCCTCGATCGTTTCAACAAAAATGGTTTTTTGGTATGGAGAAGACGAAGCCCACAGCCGTGCTCGTGATCTGAAATGGGCAAAAGCATATTTTCCAGACATGGCTGCTAAAATGATCCCCAAAATGGAGCATGGAGAATTTGTCTTGATTTATCCCGAAGCATTCTGTCAGACCGCAATGGAATTCCTACAATGAGTAAAATTCGAAGCAGTCATATTTTAATTTCTCTGCGTGATGCATATACAACAGTGTGATATTTGTTTGCCTAAAGCCGAAGGCCTTTATTTTATGCGGGTTCCCGGGTTTGTCCTCATGAACACCCGCACCATAAAAGTACCTCATAGGGGATACAATGCGTATTGCCTATGAGGTACTTTTTTCGTTGTGAAAAGCCTTGTGTATCAGGTGTTTGCAATCATTGCAGCTGCAAGCCTGCTCCCGACGCTCCATTGATGCCGCTTCCGGCCGGCGAAAAGCCGTTCGTTTTCGGGCTGCTCCTATTGAAAATGCAGCCGCGTCTCCCGGCTTGCGTACAAGCTGAAAAAGCGGCAGACCTGTGCACGCAGGTCTGCCGTTAATTTGCGATTATCGGGGTACGGATTACATGGCGTCCTTGAAACCCTTGCCAGCCTTGAAAGCGG
>CAZRMB010000351.1:0-2760 GCA_964600925.1 uncultured Syntrophomonas sp. | reverse complement strand
AATCTATAAATTCGTAAGGGATGAATTTAGGATCGACCCCCAGCCGGATTTCAGGGTGTTCGGAAATAAAAGCTTTTTCTTCCGGCGTCAGGTCAAGATCTTGGGAGGAGGCTAGCGATATAACCGGGGAAATTAAAATCATCAGCATTGCAACTAAAAGTATCCTGGTACATTTCATGGCCTACGCCCCTTCCCAGTTTAGTGTGGCTTGAAGGTACTGCTGATCACTTTGATAATTTTTTCGATTTCCAGAAAAGCATCCACAATACAGGGATCAAATGATTTGCCTTTCTCCTCCCGCAGAAATTGTAAAGCTTCTTCATGATCAAAGGGGGGTTTATATACTCTTTGACTGATAATGGCGTCGTAAACATCAATCACAGCCATTAATCGGCCTGGCAAAGGAATTTCTTGGCCTTTCAACTGATAGGGGTAACCGGTGCCGTCATACTTCTCATGATGGGTGCCGGCTATTTCTATGGCAGTTTTAATAAACGAGACGGTCAGGTTGTCAACATTGCCAAACTGCAAAGCCTCGACCCCGAAAGCGGCATGGTTCTTCATGATTTCGAATTCGTTATAGTCAAGCGCCCCCGGTTTTAACAAGATACAATCGGGTATGCCAACTTTGCCGATATCATGCAGCGGTGCTGTATCAAAAAGTTCCTTGATATAAGTTTCCGTGAAGATGTTTTGATAAGCGTCCTTGGTACTCAGATGTTCGCACAGGGTTTTCATGATCCATTGGGTCCGTTTGGCATGATTGCTGGACTCAATATGTCGTTTTTCCAATAAAGTAACCAGTGCATGGATGGACACATCCCTGGTGACGGATAATTCTCTGGTCCTTTCCTGGACGGTTTTTTCCAGCATGGCGTTATATTGCCGCAGTTGCTGGCGGGCGTTGCGCAGATGGGCATGAATCTCTATCCTTTTGCGCAGCGATTGAATATTGATCGGCTTGCGGATATAATCCAACGCGCCCATATCCAGCCCTTTTATTTCATTTTCAGTTTCATCATGGTTGGTGAGAATCAGGACGGCGATATTCCTGTAAACAGGATGTTTTCGCATGGCGTCCAATACTTCAAAACCGTTCATACGAGGCATATTCAAGTCTAAAATCATAATGTTGGTTTCAGGGTTTTCATCCAGCATTTCCATGGCTTCCATTCCATCACGGGCGGTTAGTAAATTATAGTCATTCAGAATACTCTTGATCAGGGCTACATCCACTTCGGAATCATCTACGATCATAATTTTGGTATGCAGCAAATTATTTCTCTCCTTTGCATCATAGGTCTACGGTTTCATCAACGTTTCATTGCCTTTTGACTCAATCATTGCCAGAAAGTCATCAATACTGATTTCCGATTTCATGACTTGATGCAATCCGGGAGCATAATATTTATCCTTTACTGTTTGCCATTTTGGCACCGGTACATCGATGCTGGGATGTTTGAAGCCCTGTAAAAAGGGAATATATTGCGGGTATTTTTTGAAAATCAGACTGTCAGCCAGATCTTTGCGGACGGGAACTCTGAAGGGATAATAGGCATCATGTTCAGGACTGTATTCGCCGTCCATGATTTTTTCCTGGGCGGGTTTGGAAATCAGAAAACGGATAAAATCCATGGCTGCATCTTTATCAGCATCGCTCATGTTTTTTGGCAGGGATAACATCATAGGGCCTACTTCGGCATATAAACCGATATCTTCCAGAGGGATAACGCCCACTTCAAAGGGTTTGCCATTCTGGGCAATATCAGATACACCCCAGGGGCCCTGAAACTCGAAGGCGATCTGCTGCTTTCTGAAGCATTCCATCACTTCTGTCCCGGAATGATCAACCCAGCCGGTTTGCGCGTGTGCTCCCAAAGTGTTTTTATAAAATTCCAGCGCCTGTTTTGACTTTTCGTTATTGACGGTTACCTTTGTACCTGATTCGTCAACCAAACTGGAACCGTATCCGTAAATAAACTGGTTGACCATCCAGGAAACATCATTATGATTGGCACCTACCAATCCTACTCCGCGAGCGTTGGTTCTGGCTTCGACCTGTTTCATCGCCTCGACCCATGAATCGAGACTATTGATCGAGCTGACATCGACACCGGCTTTGGACAGCAAATCCTGGTTATAAATCAGGCAGATCGAATGCCCCAGCCAGGGAATGCCGTAAGTCGAACCATTGACCTGACCAAGCCTGAATAATTGCGGATAAAATATGCTGCTCTCTTTCGCAAAGGAATCTGACATATCTTCCAGATATCCAAGTCCTCCAAAATACTGTACATAACGATAGGGCAGCATATAAATTATTTGTGATTGGTTTTCAAACATCATTTCAATTGCAGCAAGATCTTCATCGCCGCTGAGCAAAGTGATTTTAGCTGTTTTGTTGTTTTGTTCATTGTATAAATTTACAATTTTTTGAATGGCTTCGCCGCGTCCGGAATATGATTTCCAGGTAATTCTGAAAGCGATTGTTTTCTTAGGCGGGGGTTGTTTTATGCTGGTGGTTTGATCATTTATGCAGGCAACATTATAAAAAGGAAATATCAGCAAAAGGATGATTACATATAACTGCTTAAGACATGTTATTTTCATTTATGTCTCATCCCTTCCAGGATATAACTATAATTACACATAAAAGGCAAATTGAGTGCAGCATCGATGTATTCTTTTATAATATTCTAACATATCTAATTTTTGGGCAGAACACTTTATTATGAATAATGAAGTATAGTTATAAGAACT